>CAMJRT010000007.1 GCA_946408295.1 uncultured Bacteroidales bacterium | reverse complement strand
CCAAGGAACGAACGACGTGGACGTGGCTGACGCTGCCGTCTTTCTCGATGATAAAATTCACCTGCACCGTTCCTTGCACCCCATCCCGAATTGCGCTGTCAGGATATTTCACATAACGATAGACCCACTCCTGCATAAAACGGTCGATTTTGGGCGAACCCAGAAAGATGGGAGGCACGTCACAATCATAATAGCCATAGACCGGGTCCTCGTCCGATGGGGCGGCTGCGGGCTTCTCGATAAAATCGATGGTTCCCGTATTGGAGGCCTGGTCGCGGACAAAATTGTATATATACTCCAACTGGAGTTCCATATAGTTCCAATCAAGGTCGTCCGGAATGTCCCGGGGGGTATTGTGGCTGGAATAGCGGCCTGTGGTAAACAGCACGGATGGAATCTCCTTGGCATAGAAAGCCCGGTGGTCCGAGGGATAGGGCTCCTGCGTAGTCAATGCGGGTTTGACGGGCTGCAGGTCGCGGGAGGTCGCTTCGATGGCCTTGTTCAAATCGGCGTTGGAAGCGGTATAAGCATAGAAGCTCTGGCTGCCGTAACCCAGCATATCAAGATTGATCATAAAATCGATATCCTTGGTATAGGCGAAACTGCGGTTCAAAAAGTACCAGGCTCCCGCAAAAGAGTCACAGCCCGCTCCGAAAGCGATGAACAAAATACTTTTTTTGAATGCGGTGCCGGTCGCGGCGATATGGCGGGCCAAAGCCAGCAGGCTGGCGACGCCGGATGCGTTGCCGTTCGCCCCGGGATAGACCACCTCTTCGGATCGGCCGTCCCGCATCATCTGATAGGCGCCCAGATGGTCGATGTGGGCCCCGATAACGATGTAGCGGTGGCGCAACGCCTCGTCCGCCCCCGGCAAAACCCCGATGACATTGCGGGAAATCAGGGTATCGTTTTCGCCCTGGATGCCGAACACATCTCCCTCAACGGAAGTCAACAGCTCCAGACCGGCTTTTTCCAGTTCGCGATAAACATATTCGGCCACATCCTTTTCGCCCGGAGAACCTGCCTTACGGCCCCGGTGCACCGGCGAACAAATATACGATACATCGGCTTTCAACGCCGCGACACCATCGGAATCATACAAAGATTCCAGCGAAACATCATCCCGATATTGCGCATGAAGCAGGGGAGCAGCCAGCAGCAAACAAAGAAGCCAAAGCCGTCTCATCGAAGGTCGTTGATTAAAACCCACGCCTCAGCCGGAAGATCGGCCTTGTTTTCGGCCAGAAAGGACAGAGTCTGATCCGCCCGGTCCGCCGCATAGACCGCCGTCAGACGGAGTCCGTTGCCAAGAACCAACACCTGCGCCTGCGGAAAAACATCCTGTAAACGCCGGCAGAATCGTTCGGCATTTTCCACCTCTTTGAACGTTCCGGCGATGACATAGAAGAGTTCACTCGCCTGCGCACTCCCCTTGAAACGGGAAAGACTGCGCAGATAGAGGGATCCGGAAGCATCCTTCAGCGCTTGGATCTGCGCCGCATCCGAGTTCGCATCAACCGGCGGTGTCGCAGAGGGTTCGTCCCATTCGGCACGCGCAACTATGGGCTCGGAAGCGGCTTCTGCAGAAGCGGAGGTACCGGTCTGCGGCTGGTCGGCGACGCCCTGACTTTTATGTTTGAGCCTGCGTTCAATCTCAAGACTGTCCCTCTTCTGTTCCAGCACAGCCAACTCGGAACTGGTCGGGCGGCCCGCCATCCTGCGCAAGAAATCACAAGAAGAAAGGGTCGACGCCAACACAAAGATAATGCAGACCGGAAGGATCCGGCCTGCAATCATAGCGCATACCGATAAGAAACGATTACTGGGCTTTGAGGAAATCATTGTATTTCTTGTATCCCGCCATATACGTTTCGCTGTCGCTTGAGAAACGATAATAGATATTCTTAAGATACTCCGCGATACCGCTTTGCAACTTGGGGTTGTCGGCCGCCAGTTCAAACGCCTTTTCAAAAGGCTCGATGGCCTTGGGCATCGTCTCTTCATAAAGAGCCAGGTATTTCCGATAATCGGCATCCGCAACCGCTTCGTTGGCCTGGGTGGCATACTCGATGGCACGCTCATATAAGAGCAAACCTTCTCCCACATAACCGTAAGGGAACTTGGGATCCACTTCGGAGGCTTTGCGGTAACACTCGATGGCCGCTTCGTCTTCTTTCAATTCTTTGTGGATATCACCTTCGGTCGAATAAAGGGATGCGTTGTTCGGATCATTTTCTTTCGCCTTGTTCAACAAAACGAAGATTTCCTGAGGGTCCTCGCCTCCGGCGCGGTAAGCATTGATCAAACCGATGATAATCGCCTGGCTGGAGGGGAATTTCTCAAAACCTTGTTTCAAATAGTTCAGTTGAGCGGCCTTGTCTTCCTTGCGGGCGGCGATGTCGGAAAGATGCGCAAAGACTTTTCCTTCTTCATCATAGAAGTTGTTGGCCAGGCACTGTTCGAAGCAGTGCTGCGCAGCATCCAAATCACCCGTCTGGGCATACACCAAACCCGCATTGCTTAAAAGGGAGCCATCAAACAGGACATTGTCGTCCGACAGGGCGGAAGCATTGCCGGCCCTCTCAAACAGACGGGCGGCTTCAGCCTTGTTGCCCAGATTATACTGGAAATAGGCCTGTTGTGAAGAATAATCTACAACCTGCTTGATACCGGCAGCGATATCCTTGGCCTTTTTCCCTTTTTCGTCCACTGCACGGGCTTTGACAAAAGCATCCAATGCTTTGCCCAGCGGATTCTCGACCGCAGATTTCGTCGGGACTATCATCACGAGCACATTGTTGCGATAATAATAGTCGTAGCAAGCGTAGGACTCCTTCAGGTAGGCGTTCCCTTCCAGGGTAACGTCCTCGGTAGCAAGAGGCTTGACGTCGCCCATCATCAGCACAATTTGCTCCTTCGGCGTGTTGAGAAGACCGCTTCCCAGCGTGGCCTCATAAGCCTTGATATATTCTTTACCCAATTTCACCCAAGTATCCGGATTGGAGGCCTTTTTGGGGTTTTCCGTGTTGGCAATCGCCTTGTCTATATTTTTGGCAAGTTTGACGAGGTCTTGTGCCATCATCGGCATTGACAGCATCATCAAAGCCGCGGACAATAAAATCAATGTTTTTTTCATCGTTTTGAATATTAAAAATAATTTTTACTCGTTGGATGACGCTTCATTCTGCAAAGACTGTTCCTGGGCGGATTCTCCCTCCTGTGCAGCCTCCTCTTCTTCCTCCTTGGGAACCACCGTGACGGAAGCGATGCTGTCGCCTTCCCGCAGATTGATCAGGCGTACGCCCTGGGTGGCCCGGCCCTGCTCGCTGATGGTAGAAACCGCCAGGCGGATGGCGATACCGCTCTGGGTGATAATCATCAGGTCGTTTTCGGCCGTGACATTGACCAGTGCAACAACTTTACCCGTCTTCTCCGTGATATTCAGGGTCTTGACGCCCTGACCGCCCCGGTTGGTCAGACGGTATTCTTCGAAGTCGCTGCGCTTGCCATAGCCGTTTTCACTGACGACCAAGGCGGAATGCGCGGCGGCATCTTCCGCATTGCTGTCATAACAAACGATGCTGACCACTTCATTGTCTTCGCTGGCCAGGCGGATGCCGCGCACACCGGCGGCCGTACGACCCATCGGGCGCACGTCACTTTCTTCAAAGCGCACGCAACGTCCTTCGCGGGCGGCCAGATAAATCTGGCTGTTGCCATTGGTCAATTCGGCGGACAGCAACTCGTCCCCTTCGCGGATGGTAAGGGCGATGATACCCTTGGCGCGGACATTGGCATAAGCCGCCAGCGTGGTCTTCTTGATGATTCCTTTCTTGGAGCAAAGAACGACGTAGTTGTTCTCGGCAAACGCACGGTCTTTCAGGTCTTTCACCGACAGATACGCGCGTACGGCCTCGTCTTCGGCGATGCCCAGCAGGTTCTGGATGGGACGTCCCTTATAGGCACGGGCCCCTTCCGGCAATTGATAGACTTTGACGGCGTAGCACTTGCCCAAGGTCGTGAACAGCAGGAGCGTGGAATGCATATGCGCCACAAAGATATGTTCGAGGAAGTCCTCGTCGCGGGTGCCGCTTCCCTTCTTGCCCGTACCGCCCCGGTGCTGGGTACGATATTCGGTCAGACTGGTGCGTTTGATGTAGCCCAGGTGGGAAATGGTGATGACCACATCCTCGGAGGCATAGAAGTCTTCGGGGTTGAACTCGCCCTCGTCGGGAACGATGACGCTGCGGCGCGGGTCGGCGTATTTCTCCTTGATTTCCAGGGTTTCTTCCTTGATGATGGCCATCTGGCGCTCTTCGCTGCCCAGGATGTCGAGATAATCGGCAACGGCCTTGCTCAACTCGTCAAACTCGGCTTGCAATTTTTCCCGTTCCAATCCGGCCAGTGCGCGGAGTTTCATTTCCACGATGGCATTCGCCTGAATCTCGGAGAAGGAGAAACGCTCCATCAGGCGGGATTTTGCCAAATCCACCGTGTCGCTGCCACGGATGATGGAAATCACCTCGTCGATGAAATCGATGGCTTTGAGCAGGGCTTCCAGAATATGGAGGCGGGCCTGTGCCTTGGCCAGGCGGAATTTCGTCCTGCGGACGATGATTTCGTGACGGTGAGAAACGAAACTCTCAATCAGGTCACGCAGGTTGAGCGTACGGGGGCGCCCCTTGACAATGGCGACATTGTTGACCGAGAAACTGGACTGAAGCGGACTCAGTTTATAGAGCATATTCAGCACCACGCCGCTGTTGGCGCCTTTCTTGAGACGAATCGCGATATTGACGCCCTTACGGTTGGAAAAGTCGTTGATTTCGGCGATACCCTCAATCTTCCCGTCGCGGACCAAATCGGCGATCTTCTTGATCATCTCCTTCTTGTTCACCATATAGGGAACCTCGGTGACGACGATGGTCTCAATGCCGTTGGGGGCCACCTCGATTTCCGCCTTGGAACGGATGACGATGCGCCCGTGACCGGTCTCGAAGGCTTCACGGATGCCCTGTACGCCCCGGATGATGCCGCCGGTCGGAAAATCGGGTCCCTTGATGTACTGCATCAGACCGTCCACGTCGATGTCAGGATTGTCGATGTAGGCGCAAATCGCGTCACAGCACTCACCCAGGTTATGGGGGGCCATATTGGTCGCCATACCGACCGCAATACCGGAAGAACCGTTGACCAGCAACAGCGGAATCTTGGTAGGAAGAACCGTGGGCTCATCATAACGCTCGTCAAAGTTCTTGACCATATCCACCGTGTCTTCATACAGATCGGCCAGGACCTCGGCGGACACGCGCTCCAATTTGGCTTCGGTGTAACGCATAGCCGCGGCGGAATAACCGTCCATCGAGCCGAAGTTTCCCTGGCCCTTGACCAAAGGATAACGGAGACTCCAATCCTGGGCCAGACGCACCATCGTATCATAAATACTGGAATCGCCGTGCGGGTGATACTTACCCATCACCTCTCCCACAATACCGGCGGACTTCATCGTCGCCGCCGAATAGTTCAGGCTCAGTTTGTCCATTCCGAACAGCACGCGCCGCTGAACCGGCTTGAGACCGTCGCGCACATCAGGCAAGGCACGGGAGACGATGACGGACATCGAGTAGTCAATATAGGCCGAACGCATCTGTTGGTCGATGTTGACCCGTTCAATCCTTCCCTGGGGGACCTCTTCTACCTCGTTAACTTCGTTTTGGTCGTTCAATTCTTCGTTGTTATCCATAAATTCTCCATTAAACGTTTCGCAGGTCCGGGCCATTTAAAAAAAATCGATTGTAAGGCCCTTTCTTTGCGATTTAAACCATTTTCACAATATGCAAAGATAGAAAAAAGAAAGCGAATTAAAAAATCTAAGTATCTTTGCAGGCTAATAAATCCGTTACTTATGAAAAAATTCTTCATCCTCTTTGTATTCTCCGCGTTCTGGATTCCGGCGCTGCACGCCGAAATCGAGCCGAGCGGCACTTACCTCTACGCCCAAAAAGATGGACAGGACCTTTATCTTGACATTTATGAGTCGCCGGACAGCGCGGCCAGGACGGTGCAACTGGACAGCGTGACGACGGTTGAAAAGCCGACCATCCTCTTTGTGTTCGGGGGTGGTTTCAAGATGGGAAACCGCGATGCGGATGCCTACAAACCCTGGTTCGAGAGCCTTTGCGACGAAGGCTACCGTGTCGTGTCCATCGATTACCGGCTGGGGCTCAAGGATGTGAAAAAGATGGGCATCGGACAACGGGACTTGCTGGATAAAGCCATTCATATAGCGGTGGAAGACCTTTTCAGCAGCATTCTTTTCCTGCGGGACAATGAGGAAGAGTTGGGCATTGACACCGACAACCTCGTCCTGGCGGGCTCCTCCGCCGGAGCCATCACCGTATTACAGGCCGACTACGAAAGAGCCAACCGTACTCCCTGTGCCTCCGTCCTTCCGGAAAATTTCCGCTTTGCCGGCGTGATGTCTTTTGCGGGAGCCGTCTACTCCACGCACGGCCCGCTCAAATATGCCTGCTCTGCACCCGCCCCCACGCTTCTGTTGCACGGGACGGCGGATAAATTGGTCAACTACGACCAGATTGTCTTTTTCAACATCGGCTGGTTCGGCTCCAACCGCCTGGCAGAACGCTTCGGCAAACTGGGCTATCCTTACACCTTCCTCCGCTTCAAGGACCACGGTCACGAAATCGCGATGTCGATGCCCTACACCGTGGAAGTACAAAAAGAATTCATCCTCACCTGCGTCCTCAAAAAAGTCGCCCGCACCCTCGACATCCTCATCGACGACCCCCGTATCGAAGCCCCCGAAATCTGGAAAAAAGGCCCCGAAGAGTTATACAAATAACTGGCGGAATCGCCCGCCCTACTCAATGACAGGACGGATGGAGTAGCCGAGGTAGCGGTAGGCGTTGGTGTCCCACTTGAAAGAGACCGTGTTTCCGAATTGGGTGAGCGCGTAGGCCTGGCCGAGACGGGGATTGTCTCCGTTGAGATGGGAGGACCAGTAATAGCCATACATATTTCTCAGGCTGACCCCGTCCAAAGAACCTTGCTCTCCGGCGGCGGGAAGGAAGAGGACGGAAGAACAAGCCGAAGACTTGCTACGCACCTCAGCCCCCTTGACATCTCCGTGGGTCACCCAAGTAAAATCACAATCCTTGCTCAAGGCTAGCAACTCGGCGGGAAGCGGCATGCGCCAGTCGCCGCCAAGTTCGACATGCGCGGCATCGTCCTCCGGATCAAGAACCAACTTGCCGTCCGCAGGAAGTTCGCTGTCGGCATCCCAGTAGTCCGGCTTGTCGGCGGCGCAATACTTCTTGAAAGCATAAGTCCCGCTGACCCGGCTGCGGCCCAGCCACTTATAGTTGGGCCACTGGCACTTATGCGTCGCAGCCGTGATATCGCCCCAGGTATACATATTGCCATATTCGTCTTCCGACGCGGCGCCCAAGTTGCGGTCGGCCCAGAAAATCTCATACTGCGTGCCATCTTCGCGACGGGCGAAAGTCAGCAGCCGCACAGCCCCATCCGGCACGGATGCTGTCGGAGCCAAGGTCGTGAAATGAACCTCCTCGCTGTACACATCCCCGCCAAAGGCATGGCATTTCATTTTGCAAGCATAATTCACGCCCGGCTCGACATAGGGGTCGGCCGTATAAGTTCCATCGCTCTGCAACACGGCATCGACGCTCCGCCATCCGCTCTCGGGCGTTCCCTCCGCGCCATAGATAAAGGTTAGCGAGTAGTCATAGGGCAGCTCCTGGATTCCAATCACGGCCGTCCCGTGGAAGGTGGCGCAGGTATACTGCACGTCGGTCGCCGGCAGCGCCGTCAGTTCGGCCCGGATGTCCGGCGTGCGGAAATGCACTTTCTCGCTGACAAAGCCGATGTAATGGACACTGGCCCTGGCAAAATACCAGTAGTCGGTTGATGGCTTCAGACCTTGCGTCAAGCGGGAAAGACTTCCGTCCTCAGCCAGGCTGACCCGGTCCCTGTTTCCGCCATTACCGTTCACCATATCCTCCACCGACAGGGACGCATCATCTGTCCAATAAAACCAATAGACGGCGGTCGGGTCGGGTCGGCAGTCCAGCACGGGGACAGCCCGCAAGGTGGCCCTATCTTCGCATACGTCAGTAGGTTCCATTCCGCTGAATGTCACTTTCACATCCAAAGTCGTGAAACTGCTCACCTCGCCATAGAATCGCCTATTGGCGCCGCCGCTAAAGAAGATATAAGGTTTGAAATAATAGGTTGTGCCGACCGCAAGGTCGCCGAGGACAAGGGAGAAAGTGCCATCATCACCAAGGGTTGCCCCCTCGGCGTCCGCTCTGTTCTCGCGCACTTTGGCCTCGTCGGTAGAAACATAGAAACCAACATAGCGGTCTACGCCCTCGTCGTTCTGCAAAGATAATTTCGCTTTGAGGGTCGCCGATCTTTCCAGGATGTCGGCAGCCTTCCCGTCCGTGAGTTCCGCCAGCAGTTCAAGCGTCTTGAAAGCGACGGGGTCTCCCTGGTATTTCTTGCCGTCCACCTGGGCATAGGCCGTGACGGTGTAATCCGCATTATCGGTCAGGTTGAACCTCGTCCAGGCCTCAAAACTGCCGTCGGTCCCCAATTCGGCAGGAACCTCGTACGTCCAGCCCCAAGGCGTGACCTCAAACCAGACACGGTCCGCCCGGGTGACGCTGAGTTTGCCCTTCAAAAGCGCCGAGTTGGCCCTCACTTCCGCAGGAGCAAGAGTCTGCAGGGTAATCGCCGGGGTCGAGAACTCCTTCACGGTGTCGTAGAAAAGTTGTCCCAAAACGGTGGCTACGGCCATAAATCGATAGCGGGTGTCAGGAGTCAGTTCGGTCAGGGTCGCTTGGTAGAGATTGTCGCCGTCAAGCGTCGGCACAACTTCCGTTCCGGTAGTCGTCAGGTCGGCATACGGATGCTCCGGGTCGTACGGAGCATAGTAGAATTTGACGACACGCTCGTACTGCGGATCGGTGTCCGCCGTAAAGGTAACGCTGAGCGTCGCCCCGAATTCCGAAACATTCTTCGCCGTCGCGCCCTCGCCGAACTGGCCGTTGACGCTCAAGGTGGAGAAGTCGCAACGCTCGCTTTCGAAATTCTTGCCGGCTACCGTAGCGCAAGCCTTGTAGGCGTAAGACCATTGAAGATTCAACCCGGTCAAGCGATAGGAGAAGGTGCTGTCGGAAGCCATCTCGCAGGGAATCTTGGTCTCTCCGCTCCCATCGAAACGATTGAACAGGAAGTACACCTCGGGCGTAAATGAAGCGATGGTATTCATCTTCAGTTTGCCGTTCAAGGTTACGGCATATTCGGAGACATCCGTCGCCCCCGTCGCTTGCGGCTCGACACGCAGGGCGGGAGTCTTGAAGGATTTCGCATCGCCCGCAATACTGTAATCAGAGTCTGCGACCAGCGTACGATACCAGTACTGGGTATTCGGGTCCAGACCATCGGCTTCAATGGTAAAATAACCGTCCTCGGCATCCCGTCCCGTTCCCGGGAAAGAGCGTACTTTGTCTTGATAATACAAGAAATCCCATTCGGCGGTGGCGATTTGGATACTATACGGAGCTCCTTCCAACCGAGGGTTGGCGTAGCCCGAGAGCACGGCGGAAATCTCCGTCAGGGAGACCACTTCGCCCGTCTCGGATGTAGAACGGGGCTGCTTGGCCGTCTTGAACGAGCGGACTTCGCCTTCGAACCACCTTTCACCTCCGCCAGACAACGAAAAGCCCAGGCAGACAGCCTTGAAGTAGTAGGTCGTATTGGGCATAAGGTCTCTCAATTGGCAATAGAAACTCTGATCTCGGCTGATGCGCAAATCATAAATATGCTCCGTCGCCCCTTGCGGGAAGGAAGAATCCTTGGAGAGAAGGAACTCCGTCTCGCCGATTGCCCAAGACTGTCCGTCCAGCGTTGCTACCGGGTCCCCGTCGCCCGTGACGCCAACGAGTCTTCCATAGAGGGTAGCGGAGTTGTAACTGACTCCCTGCGCCTCGTCCGTCGCGATGAGAGATGCCGTCGCCGGCTGGTCTCCGCCTCCGGGTTGGTCTCCGCCTGGCTGGTCTCCGCCGCCCTGCTGACCTTGACCTTCGTCATCAGACCCACCGGACTGGCTTGAGCCACCGGGATTAACGATAGTATCTTGCTGCTGGTTTTCCGTGTCTTTGTCGCAGGAAAACAGGAGGACGACAGCCGCGAGGGCCAGGAAAAACTTTTTCATAAGACAAACAATTTTTGTCGGACAATAATCCGGACGGGATTACCCGCAAACGGAAAACCTCCCTCAACTTGTTCTCCAAAAACCGTTTGCCGGCTTCCCTATGATGTTAGAAGATAAACACGGCGGAGACAGAGAGTTCGTTGGGGGCGACAAACCACTTGTTGCCCTTGCCTGTCGGGGTCAGGAAGCGGGAATCCTCGTAGTTGGTGAAGAACTTGTGACCGGCCCAGCCGCTGATACCGAAGTCAAGGTTGAACCACTTGGTAATCAGCACGGAGTAACCGAAGCCGAGGCTTGCACCCACGGCATTGCCCTCTTCGGGGGTCTTGAACCAGGGCAAACCGCCCGTACGGTAATTCTTGAACTGGGCATCCGCGCCAATCCACCAACCGGCGAAGGAATACCAAGGCCACCAACGCGCACCCATCGCGAATCCACGCTGATTCTCCTGGAACTGGCCGATGACACTCTTGTTAAGCGTCCAGGGATTGTACTTGATTTTGCCTTCCAAGGTCCAATGACGGGCAATTTCATACTGCATCTCGAGATTGATGGTTCCCAGATTCAGCCAGGAAAGCAGGTTCGTGGACAAGGCAAAACTGCGATAATCCTTCTCGAAGCGCTCTTTCTTGCCATCCGGATTGTACTCGGTCGCCTTCTTCCAGTTCTTGCCGCCGAAATTGTAGGACACACCGAGGTTGATGGTAGAGGCAAAAGCGAAACCCTCCTTCTTGCCGAGCGTATTGCTCTTGAGGCAATAGAGACGGCCGTCGGCAAAGAGACCGAACTCTTCATCCAGATGATAATTGGCAAACAGACCGAGACCGCTCGTCAGGCCGTTGGCAAACTTGCGGCCCGCTACCTTGTTGGTGCGGATGAAACCGCTGTGGGCATAAGGAATCAAATCCCACTTGCGCTCGGGATCGGGCCCCATAAAGGTGTTGAACATATCCCACATCAAGTCGGCGTGCAGGTAACCGAAGGAAAGAACGCTCTTGTACATTGCGTTGTTTTGAACGTCGTCCATCGTCGTGCTGGCCCCGTCGCGAGGCGTATCAAGCAACTCGGAAAGAGAGCCGGCCTGATAACCGATACGACCGCCGAAGTGCGGAGAGAACCATTTACCAAAAGTAAACTCGGCGTTGCCGGTCGGCACCGTATTGGCGCCTATCTTTTGACCGCCCTCCGCCGCCATAGCAATACCGCCGGACATACCGATAAACCAGCCCTCGCGGAAATTCTTCAAAACATACTGGTTCTCGTTACCTTCGGTATAAGACTGCCAGTAGTTCTTGTTGAGATCATAAGAGAGACCCGCGAACAAGGAGGTAATGACGGGCATCACGCCGCCCTGACGGACAAAGCGCGAACTCATCGTGGTGAAACGAAGGTCTGCAAAGAATTTAAGTTTGTCGACGAGACGGATATTGTTCAAGAGACCGACACCATACGCGAACTCACGCTTGAAACTGATGCCTCGGGTATAAAAATTCTGGGCAAAACCGAAATGACCGTAAGGAACGACACTCCAGATGCGGTCACGCTTGTAACCACCGATGGTGTTGGTCGCTTCCCACATAAAGTCGGAGTGCAGGTAATAGAAACGGGAATTGAACTTGTAATCGCCGAATTGGTCGGGACCGGTAGTAACTCCCTGGCGGGCCTGCTTGACGGTCTCGGTCAGGCTGGCGCCCATCACACCGATGCGGTTGCCGAAGTACGGGGTGTACCATTTCCCGAAGTTGATGTCGAAACCGAAAGAGGCGCCGATTTCAGACTGGCTCTTCAACTCGCCCAGCATATTGGTACCAATCGCAGCCGTGACGAAAATATTATCGAATAGGCGGTTGGCCAGGAAAGGAGGAAGGCCTGTTTCCCGTTTGCCGGCGGCGACGGCATCCAACTTGCCTGTACGGTCGAGGGTGTTGAGACGGTTGGACGTACGGAAACCGCTCATGCCGAGATTGTAACTGAAACCGGCAAGGAGCGACGCTCCGAACGCTTTGTCGCCCTGCTTGCCGACAGACTCTCCTTTCAGAGAATAGAGACGCAAGTCGGCGTATGCCACCCAACGTTTGGAGAGGTTGAAATTGTTGAGAATACCGACACCGGCCGCATACTCGCGCTGACGGTTTCCATTGAAATAAGTGGTGAACTGACCCGTATGGACATAAGGAATCAGGTCGTAAACGCGATATTCGTCATAACCGAGAATCGTCGTGAGCATACTCCAGAGGATATCTGCGTGGACATAGCCGAACTGATAGGCGTTGGCAAACATCGCCCTGCCACCGTAATTGCCGGCCGTCGCGGGCATGCCCCGGCGAGGGGACAAAGTCCAGTCTTTCATCGTACCTCTCTGATAACCGATACGACCGGCGAATTGCGGGGAAAGCCACTTACCGATGGTAATGTCACCCGTCCAGCCGGCATCGCCGGTGAATCCGTTCTGACCCCCCTCCTGCAGGAGCGTCACACCGCCGGCAAGGCTCAGGAACCAGTTGTCTTTGAATTCATTGAGAGTATAAGCATAACTGTTGGGCACATCCTTGTAGGAAGACCAGTAGTTCTTGCCGATATCATAGGAAACGCCGGCCAGCGCCGTCACCATCGCGCCATTGGTACCATTGGTGCGGAGAAGACGCTTGCGAATCAGGTTGGCACGGACATCGATAAAGGCGTTCAAGCGGTCGGACAGGCGGAAAGTGTTGATGAGACCATAACCCAGCGAATACTCCTGCTTGTAGGGCTGGCCCGTCTTGTAGTAGCCCTGGATGACACCGAACTGATAGTAGGGAATGATGTTCCAGATGCGGTTGTAATCGTACGGGGTAAAAGTGTTGTTGAGGTTCCACAGAAAATCCTGGTGAACATAGAAGTATTTGTTCTCAAAGAGATAACGGTCTTCCTTGGCCCATTGGACCACATCCTCGGCGAGGCGGGGACGGTAGTCGCGCACGTGTTCCACCATCGTCGCTCCCTGCACGCCCAGACGGATACCGAACTGAGGAGAGAACCATTTACCGATGCTGACATCGATGGCAGGCGAAAATCCGGCCGTATTGATCTGGCGCTCAAACAGCATATTGACACCGCCGCCGACGCTGATAAAGACATTTTCCCACAACTTGTTGTCCAGATAAGGAGACGGTCCGGTAACGATATTCGCCTTGAGCGGCTGGTTGTATCCGCTCTTGCGATACTGCCAGGCGGGGGTCCAGTTGCCGACGCCTCCGATGTTATAGGTCAAACCGGCCAGCACCGTACCTTTGTAACCGAAATTCCGGCCGCGACCCAGCATATTGGCGTTCAGCACCGTGGCGCGAAGGTCGATAAAGGCACCCAGTTCGGAAGAAATCCTAAGGGTATTGATGAGACCGAAACCGGCGGCAAACCCATCCCGATACAACTTGCCTTGCGCTGTATTGACATTATAGAATCCTGTGTGATAATAAGGAATCAGGGACCAGATGCGGTCGTAGCGGTTCGGGTAAATCAAGTTGGTCAAATCCCACAAAACATCGGCGTGGAAATAGTCATATTTGGCATCCAATTTATAAGCGGTCACGCCGCGATACGTACCGGGCGTCGTCGCCAGGAGCGGACGAGGCTGATCCAGCCACTCTTTGAGGGTGCCGCCCTGATACCCCAGACGGACGCCGAAGTCGGGAGAGAACCATTTCCCCAGGGAGATTTCGTACGCCGGTGTGGGGATGAAATTGATCCCTTGTGAGAAGCCTTCCTCGAAAAGGACATTGACACCACCGCCCACCTGGACGAAAATATTGTCTTTCCAGCGGCCGAAGACAGGCGCCGTGACGACAGTCGTGTCGGAATAACTCTTAAAGTAATTGGTCTTGGTCAAATCGATGGTCGCACCCACCATCGCATTGAGGGCGATATCGGATCCGCCATATTCGGGGCGGCGCGTAATCGTGTTGTCGATGAAGGTGGAACGAAGGTCCACATACAGGCTCGTTCTCCTCCCGACGCGGAAACTGTTGATGAGACCGAAGCCCATCACATACGAGCGCTTGTAGGATTGATAATCGCGCGGCAGATAGGAACGCATCACGCCCATATGGGTGTATGGAATCAAACTCCACACGCGATAGCGGTCGTAGCGGAAGGTCTGGGTCGCATCCCAGAGGAAATCCGCGTGCACATATCCGTAATTGAAAGAGTTGATGTAGTAGGTCTTGCCGTTTTTGTCTTCCACATATTCCACATCCAGGCTCTGGCGCGGATCCAGGGAACGAAGTTTGTGACGGTAGCCCTGATAACCCAGCCGGATGGCCGTCCAGGGGGTGAACCACTTACCGACGGAAATATCCAATGAAGGGGTAACGCCGGCGGCACCGAGCGTGCTCTTGGGCTCCCACAACAAACTGCCGCCCGCACCGAGGGAAATGAACCAATTGTTCTTCATGGCCGACACCACATAAGGCGAGGGGCCGGTGGGCGTCCTGTCCTCATACAGAAACTCAAAAGAAGATGACTCCGGGAAGTCGCGACGGCCGATATTGTAGGCCAGACCGGCAAATGCGGTGCCGTGGAAAGCAAAACCCCGGTCGCTTCCGAGCATCTCCCCCTTGGTCGCCATCGCGCGCAGGTCAACCAGGAGGTCGAGTTTTTCAATCAAGCGGAAATTGCCCAAAAGACCGAAACCGCCGCCCATACCGTTGAGATCGGTACTCGTGCCGGTAGGACGCGTGTTCATATACCCCAAATGAATGTACGGCGAAATACCGAAGGGGCGTTTGCCGGAAGCAATGAACGAATTGACGACATCCCATAACAGTTCGGCGTGGAGATAACTGTAATCCATCTTGTTGAGATACATCGCCTTTCCCTGGTGCATACCGGGGATGTTGGACATACCCGGACGGGGGGAAGCCAGCCACTCGGACAATACGCCGCCGGAATAGCCGATGCGGCCGCCGAAATACGGGGAGAACCACTTGCCGAGGGAAATGTCGAAGGAGCCGGTCGCATTGCCGTTGAAACGAATGCCCTGTCCGCCTTCGGACATCATTGAGACACCCCCCATCACGGCAACAAACATATTGTCGAAGAAGGAATTATGCACCAGCGAGCGGTCGTTGGGACGCCCCACATCGGAGGTCCACCAACTCTTGCCGATGTTGTAGGTCAAACCGGCATTGACCGTCGATTGCAAGGCGCCGCCGGAATAGGGGCGCTTGACATTGCGCCCGTTGACGAAAGTGGTGCGCAAATCGACATACAGGCTGACGGCATCGCTGACGCGGAAATTGTTGAGAATACCCAGACCGGCGGCATACTCGTGTTTGATACCGCTTTTGCCGAAATCAAAAGTCCGGAATACACCCATATG
>CAMJRT010000006.1 GCA_946408295.1 uncultured Bacteroidales bacterium | reverse complement strand
CTCTTTTATCGGATTTGTGTCCAAAGATGTTCCCGTAGAGGGGCGAAGTGTCCTGAACGTCACTCTTGAAGAGGACACCCAGCGCTTGGAGGAAGTCGTTGTCGTCGGTTACGGCTCGATGAAGAAACGGGATCTGGTCGGTGCGGTGGATGCCGTGGGTTCCGAAGTGATTGGAAACCGTGCCAATTCCAACCTTGCACGTTCGCTGCAGGGCGAAGTGGCCGGTTTGAATATTACGATTACCGACAGCAAGCCTTCGCACGGTGGTTCCTATAATGTCCGTGGAGCCAGTTCCATCGGTGCCGGCGGTTCCAGCCTGGTCTTGATTGATGGTGTTGAGGGGAATCTGTCCATGGTCAATCCGCAGGATGTGGAAAGCGTCTCCGTTCTCAAGGATGCTTCCTCTACGGCGGTTTACGGTGCGCGTGGTGCTTTCGGAGTCATTCTGGTAACGACCAAGCAAGCCGGGAAAGGCGATCCTATCGTCAATTACAGCGGTTCTTACAGCATCAACCGTCGTACGGTGATTCCCGATGCCATCACGGACTCCCAACAATGGTTGGATTGGTGGATTGCTTGCTACAATGGTTATTACAACGGTTCCAAGGCTTTGTTGGACAATATTGACAACAAGGCACCCTATTCGCAGGCCATTTACGACGAGATTGTCCGGCGCAAATCCGATCCGACCTTGGGTAAGGTAGAAGAAAGTTATAATGTGCCGGGCTTTGGCTGGGCGTATTACGACAACCACGACTGGTTCAAGGAATTCTACCGGGATTTCCACTCCTCTACGGAGCACAATATTTCCGTCAGTGGGGGAGGCAATATTGCAGATTATTATGTCTCGGGTAGATTCTATGATTCCCAGGGTGTTTTCCGCGTAGGAAACGAAAATTACAAGAAATACAACCTTCGTGCAAAGGGGACGCTGAAAATCCGTCCCTGGCTCAAGTTGACCAACAATGCGAGCCTGTCCATCGACAACAACTACGTACCCCGCTCCCAGACCGGCCAGAGCGTTCAGCGTTTTATGCAGCACGCCCTCGCTCCGATGGTTCCGTTGCGAAATCCGGACGGGACTTGGACGCCGGCCGCTGCGGAATCCGGCTATGCCGCGATGTACGAAGGCAACAACTACATCAAAGATGATTATCTCTATCTGCGCGACAAACTCGACTTGGATATCGACATCGTCCCGGAAGTGCTGAAGTTGCAGGCCGACTATTCCTACAACTATACCGGACGCAAGCGTCATATCGTGCAGAATCCGGTGACCTATTCCAAGAGTCCCGGCGAAATACTGGTCTCGTCGGTGACACCGGCGGCCTTCCTCCGTCTGACAGACTACGACACCCGTTATCAGGCCGTCAATGCGTATGCCACTTATACGCCCAAACTCGGTGAAGATCATCGTCTGTCCGTATTGGCCGGCTATAACCAGGAATGGTGTAACTATTCGACGACGACCTCCAATCGCCTCGATTTCATTTCCGAAAAGCCTTCTTTCTCTCTCATGGACGGAGAAGCCTCCATCACTAGCGGCGGGTACGAATGGGCTTATGTCGGATTCTTTGCCAGGGTCAATTATTCTTGGAAGGGCCGTTATCTGATTGAAGCCAGTGGCCGTTATGATGGGAGTTCCAAGTTTCCCACCCAAAGCCGTTGGGGCTTTTTCCCGTCAGCGTCTCTTGGATGGAGAATCTCGGAGGAGCCTTGGATGGGCTGGAGCCGCAGCGTACTGGATAATTTCAAATTGCGGGCTTCTGCCGGAGCGATGGGTAACGGCAATGTCTCACCTTATAAATATACCTCCGAAATGACGGTCACCAAGGCGGACGATATCGTCATTGCCGGGACCTTACCTTCCTACACATCCGTCGCATCTCTGGTACCTCTTTCATTGACCTGGGAGAAGGCAGCCACCTATGATGTAGGACTGGATCTTGATTTGTTCCGCAACCGCCTGTCCGCTTCGTTCGACTACTATGTTCGCATTACTTCTGATATGTATACGGACGGAGCGTCCCTGCCTCCGGTCTTTGGCGGTTCTGTACCCAAAGGAAACAACGCGGAGATGAGAACCAATGGTTGGGAACTTTCCATCCAATGGAAAGATCAGTTCCAACTGTTGGGCAGTCCTTTCTCTTACAGTGTGAAAGGAACTCTGTGGGACAGCATGTCCACCATTACGAAGTATTTGGGTAACGACCAGCGGAGTCTGGGAACGGTGGCCCATCTGGTGGACAATATGGGTCAGCCCGAATACTATGTGGGTATGCAACTCGGAGAAATGTGGGGCTATACGGTGACGGGATTGTTCAAAGACTGGCAGGATGTCTACAATTCCGCGACCCAGAATTACAAGCAGGCGTCCGACTTGGTCACCCGTCCGGGACAGGTGAAATTCGCCGACTTGGACGACAATGGTACGATCGATTACAACAACCTGACCCTGAACGACCACGGCGATTTGAGCATTATCGGTAACAGTACACCCCGCTATCGTTTCGGAATCAATCTGTCCGCCAGTTGGTATGGCGTCGGCCTGTCCATCTTCCTGCAGGGCGTAGGCAAGCGCGATTGGTATCCGGGAAAAGATTGCGGTTATTTCTGGGGCAAATATTCCCGTCCTTTCTTCTATTTCATTCCCAGCATTCATGCGCAGAACAATCCCACGGTTGCGCAGATGAGCGAGGACGGTTCGGAATGTCTCAACTATGATACCGCCTACTGGCCCCGTCTGACGACTTACATTGCCAACAATTCCAATGACAAGCAGACGATCATGAATATGCCCAATACGCGATATATGCAGAATGCCGCTTACCTGCGGGTGAAAAACATTCAGTTGGACTACTCCTTCCCGGAGCATATCTGCAAAGCCATCCGTATGAGGGCGCTGAAAGTCTATGTGAACGCCGAGAACCTTTTTACCTTTACGCCGCTTCACAAATGGGCGCCGAACTTGGATCCGGAAGGCATCGACGGAGGCGACTCGGACTTTTCTGCCAGCGGACTCAACGGCAACTCATACCCTATTTTCAAGACCATCACCATTGGGGTCAATATAACGTTCTGATGCAAGGAGGATACGATGATGAAAAAGTATATTGTAGTTTTTCTCTTTCTGAGCCTGACGGCCACTTCTTGTGCGGGTTTTCTGAACAAGGAGAACCCCAATGCCATCGAGAGTGAGTTTTTCTTCGAAAATGAAAACTCGCTGATCCTGTATACCAATGGCATGATTCGTTCTTATGCGACGGAGATCTTGGATTTCATCAACGGAGACAGATATGCGGACACCCACTCTTGGGATGGAGAAAATCTTTTCTATACCGATCGTTATTCGGTGTCCAATTCGACCAGTTGGAGTTGGTCTTCCTTACGCTCCATCAATTATTATTTGGAGAATATGCGCAAGGCCAAGGCCGAAAGCGAAGTCTTAGACCATTACGAGGGGGTGGGGCGCTTTTTCAGGGCGATGTTCTATTTCCGCCGTATGAAGACGTATGGGGCCCTGCCTTGGTATGACCATGTCATCGATCCCAACTCGACGGCCGATCTCTACAAGACCCGGAACTCCCGTTCGGAGATATGCCGTCACATACTCGAAGATTTGAATTACGCGTGCGAGCATTGTTCGTCGGACGAAGCCTATTTTGTCCGCTCAACATTGATCCATAAATATGTAGCCCTGGCCGTGAAAGCCCGCTTCTGTCTGTATGAGGGAACTTGGCGTAAATACCATTCCGTGGATTTGTCAACGGGTCTGCCCTGGACGACGGAAGAACGGGAAGAAGGGACGATGTACTTGCGCGAATGTGTCGCGGCCTGCGAGGCCATTATGGATTCCCGCCGTTACCAGTTGGTAGATGTCGTGTCCAATCGACGCACCCAGTACCGTGCGATGTTCACGGCAGCGGACGGCTGTGCCGATTACACGGACGAGTGGATTTGGGCCCGGGATTATGACGAAGGATATCAGGTCAACAACCAATCCTACTCCATCAACGACTATATGATCAATGCGCAGCATGCGTCTTATGCCTTCAACAGGGATTTTATCTTTACCTATCTGATGCTGGATGGCACTCCCTTTACGTCCCGTTATTCCGGAACGGACTATTACAATGCTACCTTCTCGGAGGAGTGCGACGGACGCGACTATCGTCTGGAGCAGACCATCCGGACGCCGGGTTTCACCCGCAACGGGGGAAAGACCCATTACGCACCCGACCTTGTATTCTCAAAGACGGGCTATCAACCCATCAAATATCTGACGGACGAGATCAAGGATCAGATTAATGATGCGACTTATACGGATGTCCCGCTGATTCGTTATGCGGAAATTCTCCTCTCCTATGCGGAAGCGAAGGCGGAGTTGGGTGAGTGTACCAAAGCGGTATGGGACAAGACGGTCGCTTTGACCCGGGCCAGAAGTGGGGTCAAGAGTATCTATCCGACTGCGGCAGATCCTTATATGAAAGCCTATTTCAACAATACGGTTACCGATCCGGTCATCTTGGAGATCCGCCGGGAGCGTGGTACGGAATTCCCGATGGAAAATCTTCGGCAGGATGACATCCGTCGCTGGCATATGGGCGCCTTGCTGGTCAAGCAAAAGACAGGGATCTACATCCCGGCTCTGGAGAAAGCGCTGGACCTGGATGAAGATGGCATCACGGATAATTTTGTGTCCTCAAAAGTGACGGAAAAGGCGGGTTTGCGCGTGTTGACCGTCAACTATAACGGCTCGTCCCTGTCGGGAGCCGGACATGTCCTGTCCGAAGGGAACAAAGGATATATCCGGGTAGCAACCTATATCCAACAAGGTTATACTTGGTCGGAAAAGAAGTATCTCTATCCCATTCCGGCTCCGGACATTACGCTCAATGCCGATTTGGGACAGAATTATGGATGGTAAAAATGATGAACATGAAAGTACGAATTCGCATATTGGCCGCTTTTGCCCTGATGTTCTGTGTCTTGGCATGTAAAAAGACGGCAGATATCTTCCAGCGGGATACAGACTCGGTGAAAGCCTCCGGTCTGGCGCAGGATGTACGCCATTATCTGCTTTGCAACGGCGCTTGGTCGTCGGAGAGCGAAGCGGACTGGATTTCTATCGTGCCGGAGAGCGGCAACGGGAATGGCGTGGATTATCAGCCTTACTACATTCATGTGAAATACAATGCGACCATGGCCTCCAGAACAGGTGTTTTTTATTTGATACACAATGGGCTGCGTTGCCCTGTCCGGGTGACGCAAGAGCCTGTGGAGTTTGTATATGGAACGCCTTATGTCCGGGGTTCTCTCATTAAAGATACACCTGCCGCGATGAAGATACTCGTTCCTTATTCCGGAGCGTCTTCAGAGGTGAGTGTGCCTTTCTCTGCGACGCTTTCCGGTGCGGGGGCTCCCGGCCTGCGTGTGGACGAGCAGTACATCCAAATGCAGGACGGAGAAGGAGTAGCCGAAGTGGCCATTTCCGGGACTCCCACATCTTCCGGTACGCTTTGGCTGGATGTATGTGCCAACGCAAAACAGATAGGACGGGTCAAAACGCTTGTTGCCGCGGACGCCAATCCGGTAGGACTGCCTTGTGGGTGGAATTTCTATGCCTTGGGCTATACCAACGCCACAAGGACCGCTTTGCAGCAGAGTCCCGAAGGACAGGCTTGGATCCAATCCCCTCATCAAATCGCTCCCACTTCCGGCACTAATACGGACGCGTATCTCACGGCGGTTGTCACCAGTGCGTCTGCCGACTGGACTTTTAATCCGGGTATCCAAATCAACGGCATGTTGCAGGGTGATTATTGGCTCGCAGAGATTCCGGTGCAGAATTTTATCGATGGCATACGCATCAATGTCGAAGCGGGCCTGGGAGGCGCCGGGAAGAGCGTTGGATTCTATCTGTTGGAGTACTCTGCGGATGGTGTCAATTGGACCGTGGCGGATGGCGCACAGGATTGCAGCCGGGGAACGGATGTCTTCCAGGCCCATTGGTGGAATACGGCGGCTTCCATTGCCTCGCCGGGTCGTGTCACATACGATAAGAGTACGGATGACACCTACCGTAAATATACCATCGCCTTATATGGCATCGACAGCAACAAATTGTATTTGAGGCTCCGGGCCCTAAAATATTGTGCGACACAAGGTTCGACAACCGTCGTCAAGGCGGGCTGGACGGACTTGAAGGGGCTGGAAGTTTCGTTGGCTCAATAATAATAGGAGTATACCCATGATGAAGATTTTCAAACTGATTTTTGCCGTTTTCTTTCCGCTGCTGATGGTGGCGTGCGGCAACCGGGAGACCCCCGCGAACAAAAAGGACGAAGAAGTCATTCCGGAAGGATCCGTCAAGGTGTCGTTCCGTTTGATGAGTTTCAATATTCTGGCCATTGACGGCGATGTGGAAGGCCGCGAATGGGAAACGGTTCGTAAAAGCGCCTGTGGCCAAATGCTGCAGGAGACCCAGCCTGATATACTCTGCGTACAGGAGTGCCGTCGCGAGCAGTTGCAGTACCTCCGGACGGTTTTGCCGCAGCACACCTTTTATCAGTATGCCAAAGATGGGGTGAAGGCTTCCGGCTATGAGTCCGTTGAAGAGTGTAATGACGATGCGATCTTCAAAAATAACGGGCACCGGGATGTCATTGCCGTGAGGACGGATCGTTTCGAGCGTCTCGGCTGGGGACGGTATTGGTTTAGCGATACGCCGGATGTCAGTTCCTATGTGGGCGAACGTTTCATTCAGGGCGGGACACCGAAATTGTCCCTGTGGCTGAAATTGAAAGAGAAGGAGAGTGGAATGCCGTTTTATGTTTGGGATACGCACTTTTTCCCCAATGTGGAGAGCGATGATGCCCGCCTGGCGTGTGCGCAGATGAGTGTAGAACGGATGAAGGCGCAATGTGCGGACAACGTGCCTGTCTTTTTCTGCGGTGACCTGAACTTGAAATACGAGAACACGGCCCTTTCTCCCCTCAAATCTTGGATGCAGGGAGCCAGGACAACGGCCAAGAAGACGGATGGCTCCCCCACTTACACGGGATTCCGGACCAATGCGGCGACTTGGGTGGCTATTGACCACATTTTCTATCGCAACGCTTCTCCGGCTCGCTATAAAGTCGTCAATACTCCGATCGAGGGCGGCACATCCGTCTGCTCCGATCATTTCCCCATCTATACGGACTTCAATGTCTATTATGTCCCTGAAGAAAACTAAAAATTTCGAGATATGAAAGAGACCTACACAAAACCTTGCTCTTGGACGATCCGGAGCAATCCCGCATTTCCGTTATGCCAAAGTTCCCTGGTCAATCCCCAGGCCCAATTACAAGATTTTAATACCCCGGAAACTTATGAATGGTAGATTTATGAAAACGCTTAAAACTATTTGGCTCGTCTCTATCGCGGCCTTTGCGCTGTCTTGTTCCAAGAGCGCTCAAGAAAATGCGCCGGCATCAAACTCCGAGTTTGATCCCGTGAGCACAGTGTCCTTATCCGCCAGCAGCGCATCTTCCCTTTTAAAAACTTATCTGAATGAGAATTTCCAGACCCGTTGGAGTGACGGGGATGTCCTGGCTGTCTTTGACGGACACAAACGGGAGTTCGCTATGGTTGAAAACAACGGGGCGACGGCAACCTTTCAAGGTGTAGCCAATACGGAGGTCTCTTCGTATGCCGTCGTCTATCCCTGCGAAAATGCTGTTTCTGATGATGGCGAGGGACACTTGACCGTCAACATCCCTTCCGAACAGGTGATTGCATCCGGGCAAGTAGTGGCCAATGGAGCCTTGGTTGCCGTCGATGCGTTGACGTCCTTGTCTGATGGAGTTTCCTTCCACCATGTCGTAGGACTTGTGAAAGTTACCTTGGGTGAAGGTATCTCGTATGTCAAACTGACGGGTGCCAATCAAGAAGGCATTGCAGGAAATGTCGTGGTCAATGCCGCTGACGGCTCTCTTGCGGGAACTCCTTCCGAATCGACGGTGCTGATCCGTCCGGCTTCCGGGACCTTTGCGGCCGGCGATTATTACATTGCCGTCGCCCCGGTTACGCTCAACAATGGTTTTACCCTCACCTTGTGCAACCAATACAACGCCCGGGCCACCCGGACGGGTGCCAATGCCTTGGTGATTCCCCAGAATGGAGGTAAGGACCTGGGCAATATTACGACGGGCCTGGCCTGGCCTTCCGGTCTGCCTTGCGGCTGGAATTTCTATGCGGAAGGCTACACCAGTGCGACGGAGTCGCTGGAGGCGTTGAAGGCGACGGAAAACGGCCAGCACTGGCTCAATGACGGGTATCTCCTGCCCACGGCCGGTGTCAATCCCGATGCCCGCCTGACGGCCGTTACCACAAAAGCGGAGGCGGATATTCAGCGCAGTTTCAATCCCAGTATCCAATTCAACGGCCTGGGCCAGAACGATTACTGGCTTGCGACCATTCCGGTCAAGAACTTTGTCAAAGGGAAAACCAAATTTACCATCGAAATGGGCGCGGGCGGCGCTGCTTCCGGTGCGGGACTGTGGCTGCTGGGCTATTCGACCAACGGGACCTCTTGGACAGGATTCTCCGGCTATTATTCGGTTCAGAGAGGGGAGAAGTCGGCCAATGCGCACCTGTGGACGACCTATAGCACGATAACGGCGGAGGGCTATACCAACCTTCGGAAAAAGTACATCAAAAAGACCTTTGAGGAGGATACGGAGGTAGCCAAGTATTCGTATAAGAAATTTACTTTCACTTCGCCGGTGACGATTGAAGACGGCATTTTGTATCTGCGTCTGAGAACTTGGTACAGTGGTTCGCAGACTTCGTTGGCCAAGCCCAAGAATACGTCATGGACGGATTTGAAGGGTTTTGAAGTATCATTTGCAGAGGAGGAATAATAGGATGAACATCAAGAGAAAGACTTACGCCCTGCTCGTATGTCTGATGGCTGTCGTTGCGATTTCCTGCAACAAATCGGAACTCGTCCCGTCCCAGTCAGGGACACCGTCCGAACCGACGGTTGTCGGAGACGGAAACTTCAGCGGCGGATATGGTACGAAAGACGCGCCCTATCTCATCGCGACGGCGGACGACTTGGCTTACCTGTCTGCGTATTCCAACTCGGCGCTGGCTTCCCGTTATGCGTCCTGTTATTTTGAGCAGACGGCTGACATCGATATGAGCCAAATGCCGGGATTCCTGCCGATGTTCCTTTCTTTGGAAAATGGTTTTACCGGGCAATATGACGGCAAAGGACATAGCGTTAAAGGACTCGTGATTCATTCTCCCGCCAAGGCTCCCTGTGGCTTTTTCTCCAGCCTGAATGAAGCCATTGTCCAGAACTTGTCCCTGGAGGCAGTGGATGTTGATGCTGTCTATGTATATGCCGGTTCCGTGGCAGGCAAACTGGTCAATTCCAAACTCAGCAACTGCCGGGTAAGCGGACAAATCCGTCAATATGAAATGGGGCTGAACGTACTGGGTGAAAATAACGAGGCCTACAGCGGCGGTCTTGCCGGCTGGGTGAGCAACAGTACAGTAGAATCCTGCACCCTGGATGCCAATGTCACCATTTACGGTATGTATAGTGGCGGTTTGTTCGGCTACGTCGAGAACTCCCGCATTGAAGATTGTCATTTCCTCAAGGGGAAGACGGTCAATATCTACTATCACATAAACGGTGGTTTGATGGGCAAGTTGACGGGTGCGTCTTCGCTGGTCAGGAATTGCAGTTTTGAAGGCAACTTGACGGCCGCCGGATACTTCCAGGGCGGTATGGTCGGAAGGATGGAAGGCGGACGCATCGAAAAATGTGTTTTGGGAAGTTATGCGATCATTGGTTGCGACAAGTATAATGCAGGAGGTATGGTCGGTGCGGCCTTGCCCGTCGAAGAAATTGTGCTGGAGCATTGTGCCGTCTATGGTACGGTCAAGGGACAGTATGCGGTCGGCGGCATCGTCGGATATGTGGGCAATTCCGGATTGTCCGATGCGGTTCAACCGGTCACCATCCGGGGCTGTGCGGTCTGTGGAGCGGAGTTGACGGCTACCGGCAGCAATGGAGGATCCAATATGTATTCCCTGATAGGCGGTATAGTCGGATGGTCCCACGGTTCCAACCAACTTCTTATCACCGATTGCTGCAGTAACCCGGCCTTCATTCAGACGATTGCCGACGGTAACCGAGGCGCCATCAGCGGTATGGTCGCTTTCCAGAACAACAAAGACACCAAAGTGGTGTTCCGCAATTCCTATTCGACCGTGACGGCGTCCAATATGTTCTCGCAAAACGAGTCAGTCGCTTCCATTTCGGGTTACAACTTTTATGGCGCTGTCTATTGCCGCGCTACCAGCGCGACGACCATTCAGTATTGTTGGGGAGACGAGGGAATCAAGTTCGGAACGGATGATGCCACTGTCACCCAATTGGGTGGCGGCTCTATTCCTACAGCCCTGTTCTCAAACGGTACTTTGCTCGCCAGCCTGCAGGAGCACAACGACGGCGTGCAATGGGTAGCCGGTGCAGACGGACTTCCCATTCCTCAAGCGATTCCGGCCGATCCCCACGTCAAGCCCAAGGCCCAGAAAAGGGTGAGTGTCATCGGAGACTCCATCTCGACATTCAGGGGCTGGATACCTTCCGGTTATGCCACGCATTATCCCGCCAAAGACGGCACGCTGACCCTGGTCAACGAGACTTGGTGGTATCGCTTGATTTACGACCACATGCAGAATGCTGAACTGGATATGAATATCGCGTTCTCCGGTTCGACGGTGACGAATACGACAGAGGCCAATTTGAAAGCCCGTTACGGTGATACGGTTCCGGCCTGGTGGCAACATGACTTCGTCACCCGCTTTATCGAGTGCGGCGGAGTGGGACGGCCGGACGTCGTGCTGATTCACGGAGGAACGAACGACTGGGGACACGATGCGGACCCGCTCTATCCCGGCGGTCCTACGACCAAAAGCGCTTTGCCTCCGACAGCGGAGCAGTTGAATCCGATTTTTGCCGTGGCAGATGCCGCCGTGACGCGCGAGCAGGTCAATGCACTCCCGGACAACACCTTCTGTGAGGCTTACGCCAAACTGCTCTGCCTGATCCGGAACCGTTATCCCCAGTGCAAGGTAGTCTGCGTCATTGGAGACTATTTGAATGAAGCCATCGAGCATTCCATTCTCGACATCGCCGCACATTATGGCGCCAAGTGTGTCGACTTGCTGCAGGTGAACGGTTTCAATGACCAGGAATTTATGCCCAAGCACGACTACAATCCCGTTACCAAGGCCGGATGTCATCCCGCCTCAAAAGCGATGGATTTCATTGCCAATAAGATTTATACGGAATTGGGTACTTGGCTTGAACAGTAATACACGAAGAAATGATGAAATTCTTACTGAGATTGTCAGTCATTCTCTGTCTGATTGTTTCCGGCAGTTGCCAGGGAAAAGAACTTCCTGAGCAGCCCCAGAAAGAGCAGCCGGCCCCGCAGCCTGTCCCGCCGGAGGATGACCCGCAGCCTGATCCGCCGGCTCCATTGGATATCCCCGCGGTTTTGCCTGCCTCCCTGCAGGTGAAGTCTTCCGAGGAAACCTTCCCCATGCGAAGGAGCACCGAAACGGGCCATCTATTTTTCGGGGTGTCCTCTTTTACAGAGGCCGAGGAAGTGGTGTTTACCGGTGTGGACGAGGACGGGGAAGAATTTTCCTTTGCCGGACCGTCTCCCATAAGCGGTCCCGTCTGGCTGGAAGTGAATTTCGACCAACGGACCTATCAATTCCTGGAGATGCCCGTCGTTCTCGCGCAGGGAAGCGCGGTGAAAGGCATCAGTAATCAGCGGGGCGGAGAGTTGACCTATGCCGGCCACGGCATCTATTCCGGGACGGGGCTTGTTTTCGATGCGGACGGATTTCCCAAATATGATCGTACTTTGTCTTTCAGTTTTGTCAGGAAAGGGGCGTGGAGTCCCGCTTTCGGACAGGTCCCGGGCACCCGGAGGGAAATAGAATGGACGAGGTCTACAGTGCAGACGCAGGAAATTATCCTGAATCCGGGTTGTTATGACATCAGCCTTGATCTAAGGTCCTATTGTTTTTCGATTTCTCACAGTGGAGAGTTGGATGCGAATCGCATTACGGTCATGGGTTCTTCTGTCCCCTATGGCCAAGGTGCGACGGATAGATATGGCTATATCCAGCGCTTTGGAGACATACTCAAGACGCAAAGCGCTTATCCCTGGTACATTTCCAACCTTTCCGTTCCCGGCGACCAGACGACCAAGTTGGGCGTCCGCTTCGACGAGCAGACCGTCGATGGCGGGAAGACGCTCGTCATCGCCCTTTCCTTGGGCAATGAGGGCTTGGCCTCGGCCTCGACCGAAGAAGCCCAGCGCGCACTCTACGAGCAATGGACGGGACGGGTTTATCTCAATGATGACAGTTTTGTCAAAACCGCCTTGGCGGAAGGAAAGAATGTCATCGTAACCGGCAATTATGCAAAAGGGAACTACACGACGGCCCATTATGCCTGGATTCGGAAAATCAATCTGGATATTCACCAATGGGATCTCCCTTCCGTCAATCTGATGGGAACAATCGATAACGGAGCAGGGAAGTGGACGGAGGGTTACTATGCCGATAAATCCCACCCCAACGATGACGGCCACACGGAAATGTCCTATGCCTGGGTTCCCTCTTTGCCGGATGCGCTCCGTGCCGGAAAGGCACAGCCGCAGCGTGATGTCCAGGGACGGCTTGACCTGGCGCAGGGAGAAGCCCTCAAACTGACTCCTCAAGGGACGCTGCATTCCTTTACGGTCTCGTTCGGCATCCTGATGAGTGAGGCGGGAAGGATTCTGACCCTGGACGCTGGTGACGAATCACGGAATTTGTCCGTCAGCCCGGAAGGAGCCCTTACCTATCGGGGCTTGCTTACTTCCGCCCGGGTCAAGGACGGTCAATGGCACCAGATTGCTCTGACCCATTTCTACGCCCGGGGAGAGACCTGCCTGTATGTGGATGGAGCCCTGCAAGGCAGTGTGGGGGAACAATTGGCACCGAAGACCCTATATGTCGGCGGTACGGACGCCGCGATTTCTTTGCGCGAAGTATTCCTCTATCGCAGCGGAATGAACGCGGACGAGATGGCTGCGTTGCAAGAAGGAAAGATGCTCAAGTCTTCCTTGGAGGTCTATGCCCCGCTCAATGGCTCGTTGGACAACTTGGCGCAGAGCACGGCCGTGCTTGTCAGGACGGCGGCTCCGGATCAGCCGGTAGAAAAGCGAATCTGCGTGCTGGCCATCGGAAATAGTTTCTCGGTGGATGCGATGCAATACTTGTATGACATCCTGGCGGAAGGAGGTTCGACCGATATCATCCTGGGTAACCTGTATATCGGCGGCTGCAGTCTGCAGACGCACGCGGAGCATTTTACCAACAACGATGCGGCCTATACCTATTATAAAAATACCTCAGGTACGTGGACCTCGACGAAGTCTTTCCAGCCGCTGGAAGCCTTGTCCGAATATGAGTGGGATTATATCTCCTTGCAGCAGTCCAGTCCGCTTTCCGGAAAGCCCGACAGTTATGACCCCTATATGGGCCAGTTGCTGTCCATCGCCAAGTCGTACTGCCCGAACGCGAAGTTCGTGTGGCACATGACCTGGGCTTATCAGGGCAATTGCACACGCCCGGCGTTTGCCGACTATGGCTCCGATCAAATGCAGATGTATGCGGACATTGTGTCGGCCGTCCAGTCGAAAGTGGTTCCGAACGGCTCTTTCACGCACATCATCCCTTCGGGAACGAGTATCCAGAATCTGCGGACCAGTTTTTATGGAGACACCCTGACCAGGGACGGCTACCATTTATCCTACGAAGTGGGACGTTATGTGGCGGCTTTGACCTGGGCGGCGGTTCTGGCTGAGGTGGATCCCGAATCTGTTTTATGGTCTCCTCCCCAGTATGTATATACGGCCAAAGAACTCGCGGCCATCAAGGAAGCTGTCAAGAATGCGGTGGCTTATCCTTATCAGGTGACCCAGTCTTCTTATAAGGAGAGCGTGTCCGGACAGACGGGAACGGCGGGACTGCAGGATTTTAATGCGATAGACGGCTATGATTGGACGCACTGATAGATACAGTTCACCAAAGTTGTGGCGTAAACCCCGCAGAAGAACCGGACTGGGTGCTTTGCGGAAGTACCTTCTAGGGGGAAGGTATCGACTGGGGATGACGAAGGCTCGGGAGGAACTACCCTGGCCGGTTGGAATTTTTATGGAGAGGGGTATACCAATGCTACGCGTGGTGATGCACAAGGAAGTACAATAGGAAGAACTTGGGTGGATGGGACAGATCATTTGGCCGCCCCGACATATGGCAGTTCAGCATCGGCTACCCTTCAGGCCGTAGCGGCGGACGGTGCGAAACCTGCAAGTGGAATATCTGTTCATGGTGAAACCAGAACAACCGCCTATAACTTGAACCCCGGTTATATATTTCGCGGCTTTAAGACGGATGATTATTGGTTGGTAACTATTCCCGGGGCGATTCCCGATGATTCTGTGATTACTATAGAAGCGGCAGTTGGTGGAGCGGGAGGCGCTCCGGGCTTCTATCTGCTTCAGTGGTCTACTGACGGAAGTGATTGGACAACAGTCCCCGGTGCGTCTTCCATAACCTTGAGCTCAGAAGGCGTTAGTGACACTTTCAATGCCCATTTCTGGGTAGCGACAATGAACGCTTCACTTCGAACAGAATATCACAAGTACATGACAGATGTAAATTCCACTTATTCTTATTCGTGGAAAAAATACCGGTTTTCAGTCTCTGGGATTGAGTCTTGTTTGTACCTTCGTCTACAGAATACTTCCGGTTATGCTGCAAGTTCTATTTCTAACAGGGCACGTACACCTGCAGTTGTTGGCTGGATCGACCTCAAAGGCTTGGAGGTCTACCTAGATAACTGATTTCCCATACATCGTTCTACTTCTTCTTCGTGAAGCGGCGGGTTTTGCTTGCGGTGGGCTGGCTGCCGGCGATGAGGGCCCGGCAGTCGGCTTCCGTCAGGGTGGCGGCGTCGGTGCCACGCGGGATGCGGTAGTTGTTGCCGCCCTGTTTGATATAGGGACCGTAGCGGCCGTTGAGGATCTGGATGTCGGAACCTTCGAACACGGCGATGGGCCCGAGGACGGGTTTCTTGTCAGCCGCGTCTATCACTTCGATGCATTTTTCCAGGGAAATGCTTTCCGCTTTGGCGCCGCGGGGCAGCGAGACATTCTTGTCGCCGTATTTGAGATACGGTCCGAAACGCCCTTTGGTCGCAATGATGTCAATGCCCTGGTAGGAGCCGACCGTGCGGGGCAACAGGAACAACTTCAACGCTTCTTCCAGGGTGATGCTTTCCATCAACTGGCCTTGGGAAAGGCTGGCGCTGGCTTTGTCTTCTCCCTCTCCAATCTGCACGTAGGCGCCGAACTGCCCGTATTTGACAACCACGGGACGGCCCTGTTCGTCCTGTCCGAGCAGGCGGTCTTCGCGTTTGGAGAAGGTCTTTTCTGCCATCGTGCTGTCGATGGTCTGGTGGAACGGGGCGTAGAAGCGTCCGATGACGGCTTTCCACTGTTCCTGTCCGTGCGCGATTTTGTCAAAATCTTCTTCGACGCCGGCGGTGAATCCGTAGTCCAGGATTTCGGAGAAATGCTCGACCAGGTAGTCGGTCACCAACATTCCGATTTCCTGGGGAAGGAGTTTGCGTTTTTCGGCGCCGACGACTTCCGTAGAAACGGAATGACTGATGTTCCCGT
>CAMJRT010000005.1 GCA_946408295.1 uncultured Bacteroidales bacterium | reverse complement strand
GCGCAGGGCTTCGATTTTCTTGAGCAGGTATTCGCGGACACTGGGCTTGATGGTCAGGTTGGCGGCACTGTTGAGATAACTGCAGATTTTTTCAATCTGCTCGACATAGGCTTCGTGGTAAGGTACGGCCTTGAGCGAGCCGTCTTCGGCACGGGTGACAATCGAATACGGGTTGTTGCGGTCCGCCTCCGGCAGTTTCTCGAACTCGGCAGCCGTCATATCGGCGGGATAAAAACCGGCTCCGAGCGGGCGTGCTCCGTAGCCTTCGACGAAGGTTGTGCCGTCCATACGATCCCAGGGACCATAATTAATCATTGCATATTCGCGGGCGTCGGCATCGGGCAGGGCCTGCATCCGGCTTTTGTCTCCGAATACCTGCTTCCAATAGATGGCGTCGGCCTCATCCGCCGCCCAGCGGTACAGGTTCAACACTTCTTTCCCGTTGTCGGTAATCTCGGACAAGTCGGGCGTGGATATTTTAATGATTTCGTAATCAGCGAGTTTGCGCTGTAAATCGGACTTGTGGCCTTGTGCGCAGGATGCGAGAAAGACCGCGCAACAAACAAAAAGTAATCGTTTCATTCTATCCTTATCTAGGTCTGCGGCCGAAAGCCGCCTTGAATTTCAGGGCGCAAATTTAGTGATTTTTTACGAGAAAGAAATCGCGGTGATTGACAAATTATGGGCTATTAATCGATTAAATAAAAATCGCTTGTGCCGGACGACACAAGCGATTTTTGGTAATTCGTTGATGGTGATTTGGTTGCTTGTCACCACCAGCGACGACGGGCGACTTACAACTAGTAGATGCCCTGCTCGATCATGGCGGTGGCGACTTTCATGAAGCCGGCGACGTTGGCGCCCTTGACGTAATCGATGCTGCCGTCGGCCTGGGTGCCGTACTTCACGCACTGCTCGTGGATGTCGCTCATAATCTTCTGGAGTTTGGCGTCCACTTCGGCGGCGCTCCAGGAAAGGTGGGAAGCGTTCTGCACCATTTCCAGACCGGAAGTGGCCACGCCACCCGCATTGGAAGCCTTGCCCGGGCTGAAGAGGATGCCCTTGGACTGGAAGTAGTGGATGGCATCCGGCTGGCAACCCATATTGCTGCCTTCGCTGCAAGCCCAGCAACCATTGGCCACGAGCGTCTTGGCGTCCTCCAGGCTCAACTCATTCTGGAACGCGCAGGGGAGGGCGATGTCGCAAGGGACTCTCCAAGCCTTTTCGCCGGCGAAATATTTCGCCTTGCCGGGGAACTTGAGGGCCATATCTTCGACATTGTGGCGGTTGGACTGGCGCATTTCAAGCATATAGTCAATCATTTCCTGGTCGATGCCATTGGGGATTTCGCACATCCCTTTGCGGCCGGAGATGGTCACGACTTTGGCACCCATTTCGGTGGCCTTGATGGCGGCGCCCCAGGCGACGTTCCCGAAACCGGAGATGGCCACGCGGCAACCCTTGATGCTCTTGCCGGCCTTCTTCAACATATTGTCGACGAAGTACAACAGACCGAAGCCCGTCGCTTCGGGACGAAGCAGGGAACCGCCCCAGGTCAGGCCCTTGCCGGTGAGGACGCCGGTGCCGTGCTGGCTGGTGAGTTTGCGGTACATTCCGTTGAGGAAGCCGATTTCACGGCCGCCCACGCCCACGTCGCCGGCGGGAACATCCTGGTCCGGACCGATGATGTTGACGAGCTCCTGCATGAAAGCCTGGCAAAAACGCATGATTTCCGCGTCGGATTTGCCGGAGGGGTCAAAGTCGCTGCCGCCTTTCGCACCGCCCATCGGAAGGGTGGTCAGGGCATTTTTGAACACCTGCTCGAAGCCCAGGAATTTGAGCATCGAAGGGGTGACGGCGGGATGGAAGCGCAAACCGCCTTTATAGGGGCCGATGGCACTGTTGAACTGGACGCGATAACCCATGTTGGTCTGGACCTCGCCCTTGTCGTCCACCCAGGTGACACGGAAGGTGAGGATGCGGTCGGGCTCGACGATGCGCTCGATGATCTTCGCTTTTTCGAATTCGGGATGTTGGTTGTAGGTTTCTTCTACCGATTGGAGTACTTCACGCACGGCCTGCAAATACTCGCTTTCGCCGGGATGCTTTGCTTCCAGGCGGGCCATAATCTCATTAGTGTTCATTTTTTAAAGACATGAATTGATTGTTGTACATTTCTAAGTTGTATCCGGAGCCGTAAACGACGCCACGCGTGGCGCAATTGATCCAACCTTGCCCCTGTTTTTTCAACAAGAAACTTTCCTGGAGCAGGTCGATTCTTTTGTTTATTGCTTGATTTTCCCGATCGGGTAAGCCGGATTTCAAAATAAGCATGTACTTCATCAGGTCATATCCCTGAAAAGCGAACGCGGTAGGTTCTGTATTATAAAGAGCCCTGAACTTCAGGAGGAAACGCTGTACGGCGGGACTGTCGTAATCCACATTGTACGTTGCCACCATCCGCAGGGACAGGCTGTGAAGATTTTCTACATCGATGGTCTCGAACGATTTGATGCGGGCCGGCGCATAAAGGACGATTTCGCAGCCATTGTGTTTCAAAATGCGGAGGTTCCGCACGGCATCGTTGACGAATGCCTGGTTGTCACTGGCAATGAATACGCGGTTGACCGCATCGGGGACCTGTGTGAATTTTTCTATCAGCATATCGGCGACATCGCGGCCGTCGAGAATCTTGTAACTGTAATGAATGGCGGGAATGCCGCAGGAATCAATCAGCGCACGGATGGGAGAATCGGTTTTCTCTTCTGCGCTGCCGGACTCGTAGAGGACAAAAAGTTTGTCGTTAAGGGTATATTCCGTCTTCATCCAGGCGACGCACCGGTCCCATTGCCGGGAAACCGGGGTGGGGGCTTGGATGAGGTTGCGGTGGAAGGGGAGCAAGGCTTCACAGCGGGGGTCCAGCGGGGACACGACGGTGACCTCCCGGGGCAATACCCGTAAAGCCTCCCTCATATCGCCGGTCCCGACGGGACCGATGACGAAATCACAAGGTTCAAACTTGTTCCAGGCATCTTTCTGCTCGCGTGTATCCACAAACGTGAGATTGACGCTGATGCCATGGCTTTGGCTCATTTCGTCAATGGCCAGCAAGGCGCCCCCGTAAAAGTCCGCATAGTTCTCATTGCCGCCCTCGGCGCTGCTGAGCGGAAGGGCCAGGCCGGCGTTCAGATGACGCTTGACAAAGCCGGAATCGGCTGCATTCCGCAGCAGCGAATCGACGGGCAGGGCTGTCGAATCACTCATCTCCATCACGACGGGAACGGCCGCGATGGCCGCAGGTACGGCGGATTGGGCCGGGGTCTGTGCGGTCGGTCGGGGGCTTGCCGCTTCCGCTGCGGGCTTGGCGGCGGGCTTCCTCGCCGGAATGACAATCGTCATCCCGGGTTTGATGTCGGAGGGGTATTTCAAGGAGTTGGCTTTCAGCAGTTCGTCCATCGAAATGCCGTGCCGGTTGCAGAGGGTCTGCGCGTCTTCATACCATTTGACCTTATGTCCGATGCTTTCTTGTGCCGACAGGAAAAGCGCCGGCAGAGCCATCAGGATAAGGCAAAATAGGAATTTACGCAACAGATGCATAAAAAGAACTAGTCTTTCTGGTTCTTGTTCTTGATGTATTCTTCGTTGAGACCCGCAATGATTTCGTCCGTGATGTCCAGGCCGCTGTTGGCGGTCATAATGGGAGCGGCCGTCTGGTTGGCCAGAATCATCGCGTATCCTTTGCTCTCATTATAAGCCGTGACGAAAGTCTGGATGGCATCCATAATCTGGTTCATCGTGACCTGCTGCTCTTCGAGCATCTCGTTCTGCTTGGTGTTGGCCCATTTCTCCAAATCGGCTTTTTGTTTGTCGAGTTTTTCGGCCTGTGCCTGGGCGGTGGTCTGCGTCATCAGGCCTTTCTGCCATTTCTCGTTGAAGGCGTCGAAGTCTTTCTGGAGTTTCTTCTGGCGGGTAGCCAGTTGCTCTTGCACATTCTGCATCTTGGTCTCCACGACGCTGGTCAAGTCATTGGCCATATCGTATTCTTTGATCACGCGGTCAAGTTGGAAGTAAACGATGCTGCCTTCGGCGATTTCGATGGTTTCCACTTCGCGGGCTTCGTTCCCGCTCTTGGCGGCTGCTTTCTTGCAGGAAGGGCAGGTGGCGATGACGGTGTAGGTGCAGGCACCGACGGCGATAACCAGGGCGACGATGCTGATGATGAGTGATTTTTTGTCCATTATTTCAATAATAATTCAAATTTCAAACCTGCAAATGTAGTGAATTTTCCTAAAACATCCGTTTTTTATTGCATAATTTTAAGTGAGGATGGCGAGATAACGGCGCAGCGTCTCTTCCAGTCCGAGATAGAGGGCTTCGCTGATGAGGGCGTGACCGATGGAAACTTCGGCGACAAAAGGGATGTTCCGGAGGAAAAATCCCAGGTTGTCCAGGCTCAAATCGTGGCCGGCGTTCACCGCCAGCCCGCACTCCTTCGCGGCGAGGGCCGTCTCGACGTAGGGTGCCACCGCTCTTTCAAACGCCGCCGAGTCGCGTACGCCCGCTCCCAGGGCCGGCGTCTGTATGCCCGGCTCCTGCTGCGTCAGAATCTCGTCATAGATGCGGGCGTACGCTTCCGTATAGAGTTCAATCCGGTCACAACCGCATTCTGCGGCTCCACGGGCCATCTCCGGAATCGGATCGATGAAAATCGAACTGCGTATGCCCTCGGCGCGCAGTTGCGAGCAGATATCCTGTAAGAAGGAGCGGTTTGTGAGAGTGTCCCAGCCGGCGTTGGAGGTGATGGCGTCGTGCGCGTCGGGTACCAGCGTGACCTGATCGGGGTGTACCTCGGACACCAGGTCCAGGAAACTGTCGATGGGATTGCCCTCTATGTTGAATTCTACTTGCAGGCGCGGCCGGATGTCCCGCACGTCGCTGTAGCGGATGTGCCGCTCGTCCGGACGGGGGTGGACGGTAATGCCTTGAGCGCCCCAACGCTGACAGTCCAGGGCTGCACGGGTCACATCGGGAACCCGTCCGCCGCGGGCGTTGCGCAGGGTGGCGATTTTGTTGATGTTTACTGATAAGCGTGTCATAACGTGCAAATTTATGGATTATTTCAGAATTTTGTATTAAATTTGGCTCTGTTTTTGCGAAAAATGAAACTGGCTCTTTATATCAGGCACACCGAATTGTGGGAAGATGCGCGTTACCGGCGCCTCGAAAAAGCCCTGGAATTCTTGGGCAAAGGCTTTTCCTTTTACCGCCTGGGTCTGAACTCTCTTCCGGAGGACGGCACCGATATGGTACTGGCGGTCGGCGGTGACGGGACGTTCCTGTCGGCCGCGAGCGTAGTCGCAGAGAGCGGGGTCCCGCTGCTGGGCATCAACCTCGGGCGCATCGGCTTTCTGTCTGAAAACAGTCCGCAGGACGCTCTTTCCTGTCTGGCCTCCGGCCGTTATGCCCTGGAAGACCGCAGTCTGCTGCACGTCGCCATTGCAGGAACTTGTTGTCAGGCCGGTCCGCAGGCGGGTCTTCCTTCCGTCGCTTGGCCCTATGCCCTCAACGAAGTGGCTGTACTCCGCAAAGGTGCCGCAATGCTGGGCGTCGAGGTCCGGGTGGACGGCATCCGGCTTCCGACCTATTGGGCGGACGGTCTGCTGATCGCCACCAGCAGCGGTTCCACGGCCTATTCCCTGAGTGTCGGCGGCCCCATCGTAATGCCGGAGTCCAAAGTCTGGATTTTGTCCCCCGTGGCTCCGCACAACCTCAATGTGCGTCCGCTGGTCATCCCGGACAGCAGTACCCTCGACATTACCTTCCAGTCCCGCGACGAGGCTGTCAGCCTGTCTCTGGACAACCGTCTTTATACCCTCTCTCCGCAGGCCTCCCTGCACATTTCGATGGCGGAATTTTCGCTCAAGCGCGTCCGCCTCGCCGGAAGCAATTTTATCGGAGCGCTCACGGACAAACTCTACTGGGGGGAAGACTTGCGCAACGGACGCAAAGAACCGGAAGAAAGTGAAGATGAAATATAAACGATTATGACAGATTCAAGCAAACTGCCCCTGCACGTGTCTTTTATTATGGACGGCAACGGCCGTTGGGCGAAAGAACGGGGGAAAGACCGTTTCCAAGGCCATATCGAAGGGGTGGAGAGCGTGCGTGCCTGCGTCAAGGCCGCCGTGGAAACGGGGGTGCGCTATCTCTCCGTTTTCGCATTCTCGGAAGAGAACTGGGGACGACCCGAGACAGAAGTTTTCAACCTGATGGAACTGATGGGCAAGGCGATGGCTGCTGAAATGCCCTCGCTCAACGAAAATGGCGTGCGTTTCCGCGTGCTGGGCAACCGGGCCCGCCTGTCCGAAGGCCTGCGCCGGGAGATTGAGGCTTGCGAAGCGATGACTGCGGCCAACACCACCCTCGATTTACTTGTCTTTATGAGTTACAGCGGGCAGTGGGATATCCTTCAGGCCGCCCGCAAAATGGCCCTCGACATCCTGGACAGGAGCGACAGCCTGGAGTCGGCAAAAAAGGCCCTCCAAGCCGCTACCCCGCAGGATTTCCACGATGCGCTGGTAACGGCCGGCATCCCCGACCCGGACCTTATCGTGCGTACTTCGGGCGAGAGCCGCATCAGCAACTACCTGCTCTGGCAGTCGGCCTACAGCGAATGGATTTTTACAGACACGCTCTGGCCGGATTTCCGCCGCGACGCCTTCCTGAAGGTGCTTGAAATTTTTGCAAAACGCGACCGTCGCTACGGAAAACTCAAATAAATGATTATCTTTGCAGGATGAAATTGATTGGCCGGGTAGTTTTTTGCATGGTTGCGCTCCTCTCTATGGCGGGCGTTCTTTCGGCGCAGCAAGCCCCGTCCGTCGATTATGCCCGTCCCCAAAAATACTTCATCGGAGGGGTCCGTGTAGAGGGAAACCTGTATTTCGGTTCCGACCAGATCATTCAACTCAGCGGCCTGCGCAAAGGAATGCAGGTCACTTTGCCGGGTGACGATGCATCCTCCATCGTGAGCCGTCTGTGGGCCCAGCGCAAGTTTGAGGATGTTTCCCTCCGTCTGGATTCTCTTTCCTCCTCCCGCGACAGCGCGTACCTGGTCATCCGGGTGGTCGAGCGCCCGAGGGTTTCCCGCTGGACTTTTACCGGCGTCAAGAAAAGTGAGCAGAAAGATCTGATGGAAGACCGTCTCTCCCTGCGCCGGGGCGGTGAGTTCTCCGATTATGTGGAAAAGACCAGCGTCGGTATCATCGAACGATTCTTCAAGGAAAAAGGTTTCCTGAATGTCAAGGTGGATGTGGAGGTGACCAAAGACACGCTGATCAAGGGCGCCATCCGTGTAAATTTCGCCGTTACCAAGGGCCGGAAAGTCAAAATCAAGAAGATTCGCTTCTTCGGCAACGACCACGTCAAGTCCACCCAGTTGATGTCTTCGATGGAGAAGACGCGGGATATGCGCCTGATGAACCTTTTCAAGAGCAAGAAATTCGACGAGAAAGAATATCCCAACGACAAGAAGAAACTGATTTCCAAATTCAACGAGAACGGTTACCGGGATGCCCGCCTGATTCGAGACTCTATCTTTTATATTAAAGAAAACCGTCTGGGCATCAATTTTTACTTTGAAGAAGGACGGCGTTATTATTTCCGCAATATCACCTGGACGGGCAATTCCGTCTATTCTTCCGACGCCCTCAATGACATTCTCCAAATCAAGAAAGGGGATGTCTATGATATGGTGACGATGGAAAAACGCTTGTTCGGCGGCGGCAAACAGAACGAATACGACATTTCCAAGCTCTATCGCGACAACGGGTATCTTTTCTTCAACATCCAGCCGGTCGAGGTGAATATCCAGGGGGACTCCGTGGATGTGGAAATGCGTATCGTAGAAGGAAAACAGGCTACGCTCAACAATATTATCATCAACGGCAACGACATCACCAATGAAAAAGTGGTCCGCCGCCAGATTTTCACCCGTCCGGGCTACCTGTTCAGCCAGAGCGATTTCGAGCGTTCCATCCGGGAAATATCTTCGATGGGCCAGTTCGACCCCGAAGCCATCGCGGATCCCGCCAAAGGTTATTCCATCATTCCCAACCAGGCCAACAACACCGTTGACATTATATATAATGTAACTGAAAAACCGTCCAGCCAACTCGAACTCTCCGGCGGTTGGGGCGGCAATACCTTTGTGGCGAGCGTCGGTGTGAGCTTCAACAACTTCTCTACCAGGCGAATGTTCCAAAAGGGCGCCTGGCGGCCGGTTCCGCTGGGTGATGCGCAAAGCCTGTCCTTCCGTTTCCAGACCAACGGTACCTATTACACCAGCCTCTCGGCCAGTTTCTCCGAACCCTGGCTCTTCGGCAAGAAGCCGACCTCGCTCAACCTGTCCCTCTATTATACCCGTCAGACCAACAGTTATCTGGCCATCGGCTTCCTGGACAACAGCCGCTTTATGGAAGTGTACGGCTTTGCCGCCGGTATCGGAACACGCCTGAAATGGCCCGACAACTATTTCACCCTCTACAACCAGATCAGTTGGCAGACCTACAAGTTGAAGAACTGGACGGGCTACTTCATGTTCGACACGGGCCTGAGCAACAACCTCAGTTGGACCATCAACCTTTCGCGCAACTCGACCGACCAGCAGATTTACCCCCGCACGGGCAGCGAGTTCTCGCTGGCCTTGCAGTTGACCCCGCCTTACTCCCTCTTCCGCAGATATACCTACGACGCCAAGGGCAACAAGGTCCCCGTGAAGAGTTGGAGGGATGTGGATTACAATGCCACCGACGCCAATGGCCGGAAATTGTGGACCGACGCCGAGAAGTATAAATGGATTGAGTACCACAAGTGGACCTTCAAGGGCGCCCTCTATACCAAATTGGCCGGTGACCTGGTCTTGATGACCCGCGCGCAGTTCGGCTACCTTGGCCGTTACAACAAGAACTGGGGCTACTCTCCGTTCGAGGGCTTCATCGTGGGTGGCGACGGTATGTCGGGTTACAACTTTTATGGCTCGGAAATCATTTCCCTCCGGGGTTACTCCAATTATTCGCTCACCGAAGTACTCTATCTAAGCAATGGTACACAGGCCTATGCGGGCTATTTGTATGATAAATTTACCGTGGAATTGCGATATCCCGTCATTTTGCAACCGCAAAGCACGATTTATGCATTGCTCTTCCTCGAAGGGGGTAATTGCTGGTCTGACCTGAGCAATTTCAATCCCTTCCAGATCAAACGCTCCGCGGGCGTCGGCGTGCGCGTGTTCCTGCCGATGGTCGGTCTGCTGGGCGTTGACTGGGGATGGGGCTTTGATGATCCGGTCAACGGCAAGAGCCAGTTCCACTTTGTGATTGGACAACAATTTTAATGGATAAACCAAATATGACAATGAATATGAAAAAGATTTTTTTGAGCAGCGTTATCGCGCTTTTCGCCAGTCTGAGCGTTTTTGCACAGGACGCCACCGTTTCTATGCCTAAATTCGCTTATGTCGATTTCTCCGTGCTCGTACAGTTGATGCCTGAGATGGATGAGGCCCGCAACACGATGGAGGCTTCTTCCAACGAAGCCCAGGAGACCTACAAAGGAATGGTGGAGGAATACCAGAAAAAATTGGAACAATACCAGCAGAAGGCGGCAACCTGGACGGCTGCCATCCGTGAGAGCAAAGAAAAAGAATTGGGCGAGTTCCAGAACCGCATCACCGAATTCCAGGAGGCGATTCGCCAAGAATTGCAGGAGCAGCAGCAGAAACTGATGGCCCCCATCCACAAGAAAGCCGTCGATGCCGTCAATGAACTGGCCAAGGCCAAAGGCTTCACCATCGTTTTCGACTCTTCTTCCGTGTTGTACATTGACCCTGCCCAGTGCACCGATTTGATGTCCGAGGCCCGCGTCGCTTTGAACATCCCGGCTGACCGCACCATCGAGAGCCTCCAGGCCGAACTCCAGGCCAAGGCCGCTGCCGCCGCGGGCCGGCAATAAAAGCGAATAGACAGATTTAAAAATGCGACCCGTTTGGGCCGCATTTTTTATCTGGTCTTGTAGGCGGTGGAGACTTTGCCGCCGGCGATGTTGCGGAGTTTCTTTTCAATCATTTTGCGGCGGATGGGAGCGAGGTTGTCGGTGAACACGTGGCCGCTGAGGTGTTCCAGTTCGTGCTGGATCATCCGGGCGGCGAACTTGTCGAAGGTTTCCGTTTTCCGCTCGAAGTTTTCATCATAGTATTCCACCGTGATGGCGGAAGGCCTGCGCACGTCCGAATAGACGCCCGGCACGCTCAGGCAGCCCTCCGAATAGGTGCAGGTATCCTCGCTGTGGTCCTTGACGACAGGGTTGATCATCGTCCGGCGGAAGCCTTCGAGGTAGTCGTAGGTATCGGCCACCACATCCCCGTCCACGATGAGCACGCGCAGGGATTCCCCGACCTGCGGGGCGGCCAGTCCGCATCCGTCGGCTTTGGCCAGCGTGTCCCACATATCCTGGATGAGGGTTTGGAGTTCTTCTTTTTTTGTCAAATCGGCTTCCTCGGCAACTTTTCGCAGGACGCCTTGTCCGTACAGGTAAATCGGTCGTATCATATTATTGTTTTTTTTCTTTCTGCCCGTTCACCGCCAGCGCGTTGCGGCGGTCCAACCATCCCTGCAGGATGATGGCGGCGCTGATTTTATCGACATTGGCCTTGTCTCGCCGGTCACTGTATTTCATCCCGCCGTCAATCATCGCGCGGTGGGCCAGTACGGAGGTGAAGCGTTCATCTTCCATTTCAACCGGAATCTCCGGGAATGCCTTCTTCAAAACAGGCAGAAAAGCCCGGATATCTTTCATCGCTTCGCTGTCGCGCCCGTTCAAATTTTGCGGCGAGCCGACAATGAAAGATTTTATCGTATCTTTTTCTGCCAGTTTTTTGAGATATTCTATTAACTTTGCAGGTTGGACGGTATCCAGCGGAGATGCGAAGATGCCCAAGGGGTCGCTGATGGCCAATCCCGTGCGTTTTCTTCCGTAATCTATTCCAATGAATCTATCCATAACAATTTGCAAAGTTAGTAAATATGTCTGATAAAAAAATAGTGCCCGGGAGCAAACTCCGCATCACGATCAATGAGGATGAGACGCACCGGATTATCTGGCGTAAAACGCTTTCCCGACGTAAATTGACCGTGCTGGCGGTGGCAGCCTTGTTGTTGCTGGGGGTGATTTTCTGGTTTTCGGTTGCCTATACGCCGCTTCGTTCGCTGGTTCCGGGCTATCCGGATGCCCGTTCCCGTAAAGCCGCCATTGAAAATGCCCTGCGCATTGATACGCTGGAACAGGCCATTGCCCGCTGGTACCTCTATACCGAGGACCTGAAGCGGGTGCTGGAAGGAGAGCCGTCGATGGGCATTGACAGCATTGGCCGGCTGGCCGCCCGGCCGGTCTCGCCCCGTGCCGCCTCCCAAGACTCGCTGTTGCGGGCGGAAGTGATGGCCCAGGAGCAGTTTACTTTGTCTTCCCGCAAGGGAAATGCCGGCATTGACGGACAACATTTCTTTGCCCCGGTCAAAGGTGTTTTGTCTTTTCCGTTTGACCCTATCACCCATCCCTACATCGACATTACCCTTCCGGAAGATTCTCCCATCAAGGCTACGCTGGACGGGACGGTCATTTCGAGCAATTTCAGCGAGTATGACGGTTATAGCATCATTTTGCAGCATAAGGACAATATTATAAGTGTCTATCGCCACTGTGACCGTCTGCTCTGCAAAGCCGGTGAAAAGGTATCGGCCGGCAGCGCCATCGCCTTTTTGGGCAAGATGAGCGACCACCTTCATTTTGAACTGTGGTATGACGGCGAGCCTGTCGATCCTGCCCTATATCTGCATTTCTGATGAAAAAGAGGAGAATCGCTTTGTTGGGATCTACCGGATCCATCGGTACCCAGACCTTGGATGTGGTCCGTCAGCATCCGGATTTGTTTGAAGTAGCCCTGCTGGTGGCCAACAATTCTTCCGGCCGGCTGATTGAGCAGGCGAAGGAGTTTCATCCGGCTACCATCGTGATTACCAATCCCGAAAAATACCGTGAAGTCTCCGAAGGGCTGGGCGGGACGGAGGTTGAGGTCCTGTGCGGAATGGAAGCCGTCTGTGATCGGGTGTGCGCCCCTGATGTAGATATCGTGCTGGCGGCGATGGTGGGCTTCAGCGGCTTGCGTCCCACGCTGTCCGCCATTGCGGCGGGCAAGCCCGTTGCGCTGGCCAACAAGGAAACGCTGGTCGCCGCCGGTTCCCTCGTGATGAAAGCCGCCCGCGACCATCAGGTTCCCATTCTGCCCGTCGATTCCGAACATTCCGCCATTTTCCAATGTCTGCAGGGAGCGGGGGAAAACCGCTTGTGCAAGATTCATCTGACCGCTTCCGGCGGACCTTTCCGCACCTGGCCCCGGGAACGCATCGCTGCCGCCAAGGCGTCCGATGCGCTGAAGCATCCGAATTGGGACATGGGAGCCAAAATTACCATCGACTCGGCGACGATGATGAACAAGGGGCTGGAGGTCATTGAGGCCACCTGGCTTTTTGAGGTGGCTCCGGCAGACATCAAGGTCGTCGTCCATCCCCAGTCCATCATCCATTCGATGGTGGAATTCGAAGATGGTGCGGTGCTCGCCCAGATGGGACATCCCGATATGCGCCAGCCCATCCAATATGCGCTGGGCTATCCCGCCCGTCTGTCATTGAATAACAAGAGGCTGGATTTTGCGGCGCTCGGTACGATGACGTTTGAAAATCCGGATTTTACCCGCTTCCCCTGCTTGGAACTGGCCTTCGAAGCGATATCCAAAGGGGGCAATATGCCGTGCATCCTCAATGCGGCCAATGAGGAGGCAGTCGCCGCCTATTTGCGCTCGTCCATCGGTTTTTATGAGATTCCTGACACCATTGCAGCCTGTATGGCCCGGGTACCCTTTTTGCAGGCCCCGACCGTCGATGATATTTTTGACACAAACGAAACCGCTCGTCAAACAGCAGCCCAAATTCTTTGTCGCTAATGATTGTATTGATTAAAACCCTCCAGGTTATACTGGCCCTTTCCATCTTGATTATCGTTCACGAATTCGGGCATTTCTTCTTTGCCCGGCTGTTCGGTGTCCGCGTCGATAAATTCTATCTCTTCTTCGATGTCGGCGGAAAAGCGTTGTTTTCGACCAAAAAGAGTCGTTTGGTGGCCAGATTCTTCCCCCGTCTGGCCGCTTCGGAGACCGATTATGGCATCGGTTGGCTTCCGCTGGGAGGCTATTGCAAAATTGCCGGAATGGTGGACGAGTCGATGGATACCGAATATCTCAAATCGGAGCCCAGACCTTGGGAATTCCGCACCAAACCGGCCTGGCAGCGTCTGTTGGTGATGGCCGGCGGCGTGCTGTTCAATTTTATTCTCGCCATCCTTCTCTATATCGTCATCTTGGCTTCCTGGGGGAGCAGTTACCTCAGCAATGGGGACGATACCCGCATCTGGGCGGACGAACTGGCGGTCGACATGGGTTTCCGGACCGGCGACCATATCGTCGGATTCGATGGGAAGCAGACCCGTGATTTTGACCGCTTGCAGGTCGATATGGCCCGGGGACGCGCCCGGACGGCGACGGTGGTCCGCGGGGAAGACACCCTCACGCTTTATCTCGACCAGGCCCGTCTCCCCGAGGTGCTGCAGAACCGGGGTATGTTCGGTCTCGCTTTGCCTTTTGTCGTAGATACCATTCCTCCTTCTTCTCCCAACTATGGTTGTGAATTGCGCCGCGGGGACCGGATTGTCGCATTGGATGGCCATCCCATCCAATATATCCAAGATTCCCGCCGTCTGCTGCAAAATTACAAAGGCGCCCGGGTAGAGGCCCGGTATGTACGGGCGGCGGGCGAAGCGTCGTGCGGCACTCAAGCGCCTTGCGCGGACACTCTCGGTGTCCTCTTGCAGGTGGATTCGACCGGCCTGCTGGGCATTTACAGCACGATGCCCTCACTTGAAACCCGTGAGTATGGCTTCTGGGAAGCGATTCCGGCCGGCTTCAAACTCACTTTTACCACCATCGGGGGCTATATCGACGATTTGAAACTCGTTTTCAATCCCTCTACGAAAGCCTATAAATCGGTGGGCAGTTTCATCGCCATCGGTCAGGTGTTCCCTTCCGCCTGGGATTGGTTCCGCTTTGTCAACATTTTGGCTTTGCTGTCCATTATGCTGGGTGTGATGAACCTGTTGCCCATCCCCGGTCTTGACGGCGGGCACATTCTTTTTGTGCTTTTTGAAATGATTACCGGCCGCAAACCCGGTGACAAGTTTCTGTATGTGGCCCAGATTATTGGAATGATTTTTCTGTTGGCGCTGATGGTGCTGGCTTTCGGCAATGACATCGGAAGGCTTATTCGCTAATACCTTATATTATATATTTCTTATGAACATCCGAAATTTTTATCAGTGCGTTCTTCGTTCCGGCACCTGGATTTCCGCCCTTTTGGTGCTGTCGCTTTTGTTGAGCGCCTGCGGCAACCGTCGCAAAGCCTTGCTCCCCAATGTCAGCGGCAAGGCCGGCGAAGTGATTGTCGTCATCGACAAGGCTTACTGGAACGGCCCGCTGGGACAACTCCTCCGCGATTCGCTTGCGGCTGACTGCCCTTTCCTGCCCCAGAAGGAGCCGCTCTACAATCTGGCCGACGTTCCGCCCGCCTCGTTTTCCAAATTGTTCCAACTTCATCGCAACCTCATTCTCTGCGATGTCTCCCCGAAGGTGGAAAAGGCGGATATCCGTTTTGGCAATGATATTTGGGCGACGCCCCAGTGTGTGGTGCGCGTCAATGCGCCCGACGAAGCATCTGCGATTCAACTTTGTCGGGAAAATATGACGCATATCATCAATTATATAGAGATGGCCGAACGCAAGCGTGTCATCGACAACACCCGCAAATACCAGGAGGGCTCGTTGCGTGCGCCGGTCAAGGACATCTTTGGCGGCAGCCCCTATTTCCCTTCCGGTTATGTGCTGAAGAAAAAGAACGATCACTTTGCCTGGATCGCCTATGAGACGACTTATGTCAACCAGGCCATTCTGATTTATCAATTCCCGGCTGTCGGCAATGATTCGGATTTTAGTTTGAAGACCCTGGTGGACCATCGCAACGAGATGATGAAGGAAGAGGTTCCGGGTATGTTCGAGAATACCTATATGACCACCAGCATCTTTGCAGAGCCATCCCTGCGCTTTGTCAAATACGAGGGACGTCATTTTGCCGAACTGCGCGGCTACTGGGAAGTGTATAACGACTTTATGGGCGGTCCGTTCGTGTCCCATTCCTTCTATTCTCCTGATGGTAAGCGCGTAATAACGCTGGAGGCCTTTGTCTATGCACCCAAATTCGATAAGCGTCATTACCTTCGTCAGGTGGAATCTTTGCTCTACTCCTGGTCGGAAGAATAAAATTTTTTTTGCAGGTTCAAAAATATTGCATACCTTTGCAGTCCCAATTTTGGCAAGACGCCGGATGGGACGTGTGCGGCGGGTTCGTATAACGGTTAGTACTCGAGATTTTCATTCTCGAAACAGGAGTTCGATTCTCCTACCCGCTACCAAAATATAAAAAACGAAAAAATGGCACATCACGCATCTGCAAAGAAGCGCATCCGTCAGAACGAGAGGCGCAAGTTGCATAACAAGTATTATGCAAAGACAACCAGGAACGCGATTCGCGACCTGAGAAATACTACCGACAAAGCTGCGGCAACCGCCAACGCCCCCAAGGTCTATTCGATGATTGACAAGCTGGCCAAGATTGGCGTCATCCACAAGAACAAGGCGGCGAACCTCAAGAGCGGTCTCGCAGTTTATATCGGAAAGCTTGCTTAAAGGAAAGGCCGCCAATCAACGGCGGTCTTTTTGTTAAAGTCCGGCAACGGACAACGGGAAGTAGCGCAGTTGGCAGCGCACCACGTTCGGGACGTGGGGGTCGGGCGTTCGAGTCGCCTCTTCCCGACAAAAATCCTCGGGATTCCGGGGATTTTTGTTTTTTCAACAATTCTGCTTGCAAAAATGTTGAAAAAAATTTGGTAGTTCAAAAAAGTTGCGTATCTTTGCAGCCCGTTTGGGAAAA
>CAMJRT010000004.1 GCA_946408295.1 uncultured Bacteroidales bacterium | reverse complement strand
AGTACAAGCCCAAATACAACATCCTGCTCAAGGACTCCAAGACCTATCCCTGGATTTGTGTGAGCAACGAACCTTTCCCCCGCGTCTTTCTGACCCGGCGGGTGGACAAGGCGGGCCGGCACCGCTATTTCGGGCCGTACAGCAGCGTCAAGCACGCTTATTCCCTGTTGGAACTCTTTTTCTCCCTCTATCCGATGCGCGGGGCCGACTGCAAGTTGAAACTCACCTCCGACGGCATTCTCCGCCGCAAATACCGCCCCTGCCTGAAACTGCACACCGGCTCTTGCGCGGGCTGCTGCGTGGGGAAAGTGTCGGAAAAAGAATACGCCGTCTGGGTGGAGGCGGTCGTAAGCATCCTCGACGGCGGCGGCCGGGAGTTGATGCGGCAGTACAAGGAGGCGATGGCCGATTGCGCCGCCCGCCTGGATTTCGAAGGGGCGCAACATTACAAGCAATGGCTGGACACGCTCTCGCAGCACTACAGCAAGTCGCTCATCGTCAATACGGCCGACATACAGGCTGATGTTTTCTCCCTTGTTTTCGAGGAAGGGGAAGGCTACGGCAATTTTATGCGCGTGAAAGGAGGCAGCATCGTCCAGAGCCTCAACCTGCGTTTCCAGTCCCGTCTGGACGAATCGCGCGAAGAAGTGCTGGCGTTTTTTATCGCCGAAATAGAAAGCCGGCTGGGGCGTCTTTCCCGGGAGGTTATCGTGCCGTTCCTGCCGGAAATCGAGTGGGAAGGGGTGCGCTTCACGATGCCTTCCCGGGGCGACAAACTGGCGTTGCTAGACCTGGGGATGCGCAATGCCGCCCGTCTGCGCATCGATGCGCTCAAGCAGAGCGAACAGGTGGACCCCGAAGGCTACCACCAGCGGATGATGGCGGATTTGCAGCAGGCGCTGGGAATGGACCGGCTGCCCGAGCACATCGAGTGCTTCGACAACTCCAACCTGCAAGGCACCAATCCCGTGGCCGCCTGCGTGGTGTTCCGGGGCGGGAAGCCATCCAAAAAGGATTACCGTCATTTCTGCATCAAGACCGTAGTCGGCGCCAACGACTTTGCCTCGATGAAGGAAATCGTCAACCGCCGCTATTCCCGCCTGTTGGCCGAGGCGCCGGAAGATTTGCCGCAACTGGTCGTGATTGATGGAGGAAAAGGGCAGTTGGGCTGCGCCTGGGAGGCCCTGTGCGAGTTGGGCATACAGGATAAATTGATGGTGGTGGGACTGGCCAAACGCCTGGAAGAGGTCGTGCGCACCGACGACCCGGTGCCTCTGTTTCTGGACCGCAATTCGCTTGCGCTCAAATTGCTCCAGCAGGCCCGCGACGAGGCCCACCGTTTCAACATCACCCACCACCGCAACCGCCGCAGCAAGGCGCAGATTCATTCCGTGCTGCGGGACATCAAGGGCGTGGGCGAGAAAATGGAGCAGAAATTGCTCCTGCGTTTCGGCTCGGTGCCGCGCATCGCAGCGGCCTCTCGGGAGGAAATTGCGGCCGTGGCGGGCGAAGGGCTGGCGGCCCGCATTAAGGAGGCGCTGGGGCCCGGTTTTGAGAAATAAAAAAAATGGATTACCTTTGTACATTATAAGAAAAACTAACCAAAGCAGTATGAAAAAACTATTTTTGCTTTCCTTGGCCCTTGTCGGGCTTATGTCTTTTTCCTCGTGCAAAAAAACGCTCGCCCCGTCTGCGATTACGGTTGATAATACCGTAGCAAGGGTGACCGTCACGGGTAATGTTAAATTTATGATGAGTCCAAAGGAGATCTTTCCGGCTATCGGTGCCAATACCGTAGTGACCGCCACGGCTGTTTGGAAAGAAAGCGGTCAAGATGTGTCCAATACTTTCTCCACCCGTCCGGATGCCAACGGCATCTATTCATTACCCATTCCTATCAAGTATAACGCCGCTAAAATTACGATTTCCAACATTCAAGCGGTCGTGGATGTTCCCAACTTGGGAGTTTTTAAGGGACAATATGCGGGTGAACCCTTCCAAGTCAACAAGAATGAGACCGCAACCGATAAAAACATCACCTGTAATAAGGAATAACAGTCATTGAAAATCAATCGTATTTATGAAAAAATTAATAATACTTACGGCTATTGCCCTGCTGGCAAGCCTGACCCTTTCCGCCCAGGAAAAGAAAAAACCCTATACGCCGTCTGTCGGCAGTTTCTCCTTCGGCCTTACCTTCAACCCGATGGCCATCGAGAAAAAGGAATACCAGCCGTCCACCGGCGCCTTTGCCGGCGGCTTTATCAATGCCTTCGGCACGGAGCCCAAGGAGATGTTTATTCTCGGCAAAGAGCCCCTGGCTTCCTTCCTGCTCAAATATCGCGTGGCGGACTTCGTGTCCTTGCGGGCCAATGTCGGCTTTACCGGCAGTTTGATCAACTACAAAGAGTATGTGGACGATGACGCCGCTTTGCGCGAAAATTCCCTTTCCCAAGCCAAAACGGTGGATGTGATTCACAACAAACTCAACAAAGTGTCCGTCGGTCTGGGCGCGGAGTTCCATAAAAACATCGGTGCCTTTCAGTTCAATTTCGGCGCTTCGCTCTTGTGGGCCATCGGCGGCGGCAGCATCAGCACGACCTACGGAAACCCCTTGACCAAGGACGGTGGATGGGTGCGTACCACAATGCCTTATCTGAAGGCGAGCAACGATGGCTCTACCATCAACCCGTATCAGGCGGCTGACTCCAGAAATGCCATTGCCAACGGCTACCTCGTCGAAAGTTACAACCAGGGCTACATCCACGGTCTCGGCTTGAGCGTGGATATGGGTATCGAGTGGTTCTGCCTGCCCAATATCTCTGTTGCGCTCAGTATGACGATGACGCCGATTATGGGCATCTTCCAGCCCCAGACCTGGACCGTTTACGAAGGTTATTCTTCCTGGACTGACAGGGTCGAGCAATACAACAAACTCGTGAGCCCGGGCAGCAACGCTCTCCTCTATGGCACGGAAACCTTCGGTCTGCGAATTTCCCTGAACTATTATCTATAGATGATGAAGCATATTCACACATCAATGATTGCGGCTTTCGTAGCCGCAATTCTTGTTTCAACCCTTGCGGGATGTAAGAAAGACGAGCCCCGGGGCGGCTCCGGTGATGTAACGCTAACCTTGTCCCAGACTTCCCTGGAACTAAGCCAGGGTGGCTCTGCCACCCTGACGGCGAATTATGTTCCGTCCGGTCTGATGTTGGTCTGGGGAAGTGACAACGAAGCCCTTGTGACAGTGAACGACGGTCTCGTCACCGCCGTGGGAGAAAACGGAACGGCAACCATCACGGCCAGCCTCTTTGACCTTTCGGATTATTCTGTCAAGGCCACCGCGACTTGTTCGATCGTGGTCAATACCGTATTTGTCACCGGTATTTCCCTGCCTTCGCAACTGCCCCTCTCGATGGGAACGAGTTACCAGCTTCAGCCGGGCATCACGCCTCCGGCGGCGGCCGGTGTGGGTCTCCGTTATGAGGTGACGGAAGGAGGCCAGTATGTGGAGGTGTCCGCCGACGGCTTGCTTACGCCCATTGCCGTTACGGGTGGCAGCGCTTATGCTACTGTCAAAGTGACTTCCAAAGACAGCAAAGGCGTCAGTACGACGGTCAAAGTCACCGTAGGCGAAAAACCCATCTATCCGACAAAGGCCGAACTGAAGAACTTCAGTGAGGAGATAGCGGTGGGTAATTATTTCAACGCAACGCTCTCCTATACGCCCTCTTCGGCCACTTGGAAAGTGTTCTCCGTGTCTTCCAGCAATCCGGCGGTCGCAACGGCCGAAAACTCGTTCGGAAGCATACGGGTAACGGGCAAGTCCGCAGGCTCTGCGACCATCACCGTCACGTGGGAAGGAGAAAACGGCGCGAAAACCGATATCGTCAAGAGTCTCACCGTCCACGCTTCCGAGCCGTCCATCGCCTGGACGACGGATATGGCGGCGACCTTCGGCCAGGGCTTGATTGTCGGAGAGTACAAAACCGCAACGGCGGCAGTCAGCAATCTGACTAACACGGAAGTAAGATACTCTAGCAGCAATCCGAGCGTGGCGATAGTGAACGCCTTTTCGGGTGTCGTAACAGCAATAAGCAAAGGTTGGTTCAGGATTACAGCCGCCTCGGCCGTCAATGGTAGTGTAATGATTGAGTCTGCTGATTATCAGGTGTATGGCAAGCCCGCGACCATTTATGTGAGCGCCAGTGTCGATGACGGCTGGTTTGTCCGCTATGGTACGACCAAATCGCTCAATGTCCAGATTCGGGATGCTCAGGGCGTGGCTACCCGTCAGGATTTGCTGCAATTTGCCCTCAGCGGAGCCGAATCCGGCTTTAATCTGAGTCACAATCTCAATGCTTCAAGCAACAATATGATGCAATTGACCGTGACAGGCAACCGCACCAGCGCTTCTTCCACCCTCAAGGCGACGGCCACCCTTTCTGTTTCTGGATATTCCGGCGTCAAGAAGGTGTTTTCTCTCTATGATTCGATGTACGACGAGTATGACATCAAGCCTTTCGACGGCCTTTATCCGGCATCCAATGGAATAAAAGTGTATGACGGAGGTTACCGTGGTTCCGGTTATTTTGCCTATGATACACCGCCTACGGGCTATTTCCGTACGAGAAGCCTTGCCATTATCGTTTATACAGGCAGTCGTCCTTCCGCAAAATCCGCCCTTGGTTCCCTTCCCGGCCTGAGCCGGCAGAGCGCCCCGGCGCAGTCCGGCATCCACGGCCTGGCCGTGTCGAAGGCTAACGCTACCGACGGAAAATGGTGGACGAATACCAGTCCCAACTCCGGGGATGAAGTACTTCGAAGCAGTCATTATACCGGCTACTGGAGCGGCGGTACTTCCAGTCCTATGTATGTTTCGACCACGAACAACGACGGCTATGGCTATGAGATTTGTACGGCAATGGCGTCTTACAACGGCAAAGTGTCTGCAGACAAATGGAAAATGCAGCCCGTTCTGGCTCTCGCCGGTCTGTCTTCGACCGGGTCGGACAATTCCGGCTGGTACGTCCCGACTTCGGCCGAATGGGCGAAAATGCTCTCCTGTCTGGGAACGGGCGTCCCGGCAGCGACGGTCGCGCAAAAACTGACGACCTGGCTGACGGCGATGGAAGGTGGCGAGGGTATCTACAGCACCAACAACTACTGGTCCTGCCAGGAGGCCTCCGTCAATTCGTGGAATACCGCCGTCTATATGACCGGCATTTCCGCCACGGCTGCCGGAGCGGACCCGCAGAAAACCCAAAGTAAGACGGCTACGGCCAAAACCCGTCCCTTCCTTGCATTTTAATGTTTAATATGGTAAAAAAGAAAACTTTTTTGGCTCTTTCAATAGCGATACTGGCCGCCATCGTCCTGTTCTTGACGGGATGTAAGAAAGACGGCCCCACGGGTGACGATTCCATCGCATTCCGCGTCACCTTGTCCGAAACCGCCATCACCCTCAGCGAGGCGCAAACACACCCCTTGAAGGTTGACTATTCGCCCGCCGACAAGACGGTACTCATCTGGCAAACCAGCAATCCCAATGCGGTATCAGTCTCTGAAGAGGGTGTGGTCAAGGCCCTGGTGGGCGAGGGTGAGGAGACGGTCGAAGCCATTCTTTTTTCTTTGATAGATTATCAAATCAAGGCGTCGGCCACCTGCACGGTCAATCTGAACACGCGTTACAGCGCCAAGTTGAACCGCGAGGCTGTCACCTTGGAGCAGGACGAGACTTGCCAACTGACGCTCTCTCGTACTCCTGAAGACGTGACGGAGGTGGTCTGGAAGAGCAGCAACGACGAAGTGGTCTCCGTGTCGCAAGACGGCCTGGTCACGGCCATCTATCAGAAGGATAGTGAGGAGTTGGTTTGGGCGGAAGTCTATTCCAAGGGAGACGGCCTTCTCAAGGCTTCCGACACTTGTCGGGTTTCGATACACACGCCTCTGATTGAAAAATTGATTCTGCCGGTCGAATACCCGAAGGTTCTTCAGTTAAAGGTGGGTACCGACTTCCAGTTGAACCCGGTTATCGAGCCGGAAGAAGCAAAGGATGTACCGCTTACTTATGAACTGAATTCTGACGGACAAGCGTGTGCGACCGTTTCCGAGACCGGCTTGCTGCATCCCTTCAAGAAGTCTTCCGGCGTTCCCACATTGTATGTCGTTGACGGTCGACGACATTGGAGATATTCGATGTATTTTAGCGTGGATGACGCAGATATCTATCCGACGAGCATTATTTCGTTGGACGGGATGAAGGAGGAATGCGCCAAGGGTGCGAATTTCGAGGTTACGATGAATTATGAACCCGCTTCCGCGACTGTGAAAACTTATTCCGCCACTTCTTCCAATACCACTGTGGCCACGGTCAACAAGACATCCGCCGGCTTCCGAGTCAGTCCGAGAGCGACTGGCTCCGCCACGATTACCGTCACCTATTATATATCCGAAAATTCAACGAAGAAGATTGAGAAGACCCTCACCGTCCACGAAGGCACACCTTCCATTTCGTGGAACAATCCTTCTTCCCTTCTTGCCGAGGGTCTTATCGTCGGAGACACTTTTACGGAGGCGGCGACCGTCAGCAACCTCACGAATAAGAAGGTTGTCTATTCTACATCCAATCCGAGCGTGGCGACTGTCGATGCCAACGGGAAGATTACAGCGGTGGGAAAGGGAACGACAACCTTTCGTGCCACAGCAGACGCAGATCCTTATCTCGGACTCGCTAAGAAGATTACCGTGTATGGCAAGCCGGTAAAACTTTATTGTTCCACCCTTGGCTCCACCGAAGATCAGGTTTTTATTCGTTACGGAGACTCTAGGACTCTCAATTTCCAGTTGAGGGACAGCGACGGGGCTGCGTGCCGTCATACCAGCCGGGATTTTGAGGTGAGCACCCCGGTTTGGCCGGGTACGATGGATATGAGCGTAACGAGCAAGGTCAAGGACAACGGCATTGAGGTGACGCTCAAGAGCAACCGGACCAGCGCCACCTCGACCATCAAGGGGACCTTGACTGTACTTCCCAAGGTGGATTACACCGCGAATATGACTTTGCGTATCTACGATGCGATGTATTCCGCATCGGATGTCAAGCCTTTTGACGGCGTTTATTTCAGCCAGGACGGAAGGAACTATAAAGTAGTGGACGGTGGTTTCCGAGGGTCGGGCTATTTCGCCTTTACGCCCACGGCCAGCGATTTGAAAGATTGTAACGCCCTTGTCGTGTGGGTGGGACAGCACACTACCACCTCCAACAGCCCGCTTAAAAGCTTGTACGGCATCGGAAGGGGCAAAGTGAAGGCACACGGCTCTGCCATTTACTTCAAGAACCTGCCGGAGAAGCAGCAGTGGTGGAGCGTGACTACTAACAAAAAGGAAGACGCCGTCTCTTACAGCGCCAATTACTGGTCCTATTGGCCGAATGGCATCAACGAGGGGGCCGACCCTACCAGTTACGGGACCCGGGGCTGGGATATTTCTGCCGGAGAGAAATACTACAACCAGCATGTCAGCAGTTCCAAGTGGAAAATGATACCGATGCAGTATGTTCAGGAGCAGGCGCCCCAACTGGCGGAATCCTCCTTCCATGGTGGCTGGTATCTGCCCACATCGGGAGAATGGTACCGCATGCTGACCAGTCTGGGAGACGGCTCGACGATGGAGGATACCCGGAAAAAGATTTCCGAATGGCTGAACACGATGGGCGGAACGGGTCTAGGTGCCGGTACCAGCTACTGGTCCTGCCAGGAAGCGGAAGACGCTCCCCATCAGGAAGCGGTATATGTGACGGGGGCCCAGGCCACGAAGAGTGGTACGAAGCCGGTGTTGACGGGCGACAAGCACGTGACCAGATACATCAGACCTTTCATCGCTTTTTGATATTTGGAAAATAATTACTACCTTTGCGGGCACTATTGAAAGATAGAAAACTTTATAAATTGTTCATACTATGTCAGAAGTAGCAGAAAAAGTTAAAAAGATCATCGTCGACAAGCTCGGCGTCGATCCCGCCGTGGTGACGGAGAATGCCAGTTTCACCAATGATCTGGGCGCTGATTCTCTCGATACCGTTGAGTTGATTATGGCATTCGAATCCGATTTTGATATCAAAATTCCCGATGACGAAGCCGGAGACAAGATTCAGACCGTCGGCGACGCGGTTTCTTATATTGAAAGCAAATTGGCTGAGAAGTAAAAACCGTTTTTTTCAAATGAAACCAAAGGGGGATGGCCGCAAGGTCATCCTTTTTTCTTATCCAGGCTGGACGAATAAATGGTATGGACCCATTCCTGGCCGCTGCAACCGAGTTCTTTTCGGAGGTAGCGGTCAAGTTTTTGCCGGGGCAGTCCCAGCCGGCGGCACCACTCGGCGAAAGTCGGTCCGGGTACGGCGGGCGCAGCACCGTTGCCCTCGATGGGAGCAGGGCTTTGCGCGCACAGGGCGTCATATAGTATTTCAAGCGCGCGGTCGGGCGACATTTTCTGCCGCCGGGAGAAGAAAGAGGTAAAAATATTTCCCATAGTCGTATTGTTTTGCGGCAAAGGTGGCTATTTTGCGCAAGAAAGGGAAATAATTTTATTATCATATTCACAAAACGGAAAAAATTTTTCTTTTTTCGAAGCTTTTTCCGAATTTTTTGTGAAAATGCAACACTTGTAGAGGAGGTAAGACGGGTGTTAGCGACGCAGGCGGACAAAAATGCTCAGCGGGAGGATTTTCCCGTTGCGGTCGGAAAGGGCCAATTCGCCGCTTTCAAGGAGGCAAGGCGGGTTTTTCGCGAAGGTGTTCACCGATGGGTTGTGTAGGCCGAAGGCTTCGCGGACGACGGTCTCGCCGAGGGTGGCGCTGAATCCGTTGGAGTAGAGGTTGAGCACCATAAAACTGTTTTCGGGTGCCAGAAGGGCGGCCACTTGGCGGAGCATTTCAAAAAGGCACTCGTCCAATTTCCATTTTTCGCCGTCCGGACCGTGCCCATAGGCCGGCGGGTCGAGGATGATACCTTGGTATAGGTTGCCGCGTCTGGCTTCGCGGCGGGCGAATTTCAGGGCGTCTTCCACCACCCAGCGGATGCCGTCCATCCGGCTGTATTCCATATTGCCGCGGGCCCAGGTCACCACCTGCCGTACCGAATCCAGGTGCGTCACATCGGCGCCGGCGGCCTTGGCCGCCAAGGATGCAGCGCCCGTGTAGGCGAACAGGTTCAGTACCTTGACGGGGGCGGGATGCCCGGTCGAGCCGCCACCTCCGACCGGTTTGGAGGCCTTCAGCACCAGTTCGCGGGTGTTCTGATAGATGTATTCCCAGTTGGGAGCCTGCTCCGGAAATACGCCGACGTGCTTGAAGGAGGTCAGTCCCAGGCGCAGTTGAAAGGAAGGCCCGCCGGCCGCGCCCCGTTCTTCGGGACGCCCGCCGGGATAGCGGATATACCACTGGTCTTCCATTTTCTTGAGCCGGTCCCAAGTGCCGCTGTCCTCTTTGCCGGCCTTGCCGAATCCGGCGCCGGGGCGGAACCAGGTGTGCGCCGTTTTTTGCCACTGGCTTTCAGAAAGGGATTTTCCCCACAACGCCTTGGGCTCGGGGCGTCGCAGATAATACGGGCCGAAGCGCTCCAGCTTCTCGCCGTCGCCGCTGTCGACCAATTCATAGTCCGTCCACTGCGGAGAAGGAAGTTCCAATGTCATAGGGTCTCATTTTGAGGGTTCGCCGCGGCCCTGTTTTCCGCCGCTTCCGTGGGCCGGTTGACGATGGACAGTTCACCGGTCTCGTGGTCCAGGCAGGCATACGCATCGGCGTGAATCCAGTCTTTCAGGACAACAAGTTCGCCGCCCGCTGGAAGGGGCATACGGACATCCGCGTGAAAGTGCCCGAAAATAAAATAATCCACCGGCTCCCCCGATGCGGCCCGCTCTTCGGCAAAGCGAGCGGCAAACTGATAGATGGGCTCCTGTTCGCCGTTGAAAACATAAGGCGTCATCCGGCGGCGGCGTTTGCGTTTGTTGCGCGACCAGCCGTTGCCGAAAGAAAAGGCGATATAAGGATGCAGCAGGCTGAACAGCCATTGCAGCACCCGGTTGTGGAAAATCCAGTAAAGGATGCGATATCCCATCTTCGTGGGGCCCAGACCGTCGCCGTGTCCCAGACAGAGCGTCTTTCCGCCGATGCGCGTCAGGAAAGGCTGCTCCAGGCGCTTCATTCCCAGTTCCTCGAAATAATGGTAGGTCCACACATCGTGGTTGCCGGCGAAAAAATAGACTTCTACGCCCCGGTCCATCAATTCAACCATAGCCTTTGGGGACGACGTCGCGGTATTCATACCAAAAGTCCCAGATATCGCCCATCAGATATAGGCGCTCCGTATCCGCCGGCAAGCCGCGCAGAAAACGGGCAAAACGCAACTCCCGGTCTTTCTCGTCCGCGACCGTCAGGCCCAGATGGACATCGGCAACAAAATAGGACTTCGGCATAACTTAAGAAAGGAAAATCAAGGTCAATGTACCGGCCAGCGCGCAATACAGGGCAAACCAACTCAGGCGGGCCTTCTTGACCAGCGCAATCATCACGCGGCAGGCGAACAGGCCGGATACAAAGGCGGCGACAAAACCGCAAATCAGCGGCAGCGTACCCATTTGGGTGGAAAAAATGTCACCCTTCATTACATCCAGGAACGCTTCGCCCAGAATGGGAACGAGCACCATCAGAAAGGAGAATTGGGCGACTTCGCTGCGCTTGACGCCGGAAAGCAGGCCGGTAGCAATGGTGGTGCCGGAACGGGACAGGCCGGGAAGGACGGCCAGGCTCTGGCCCAGCCCAATCACAAAGGCCTGCCACCAGGAGATGCCGCCTCGGGGAGCCGGGGTCAAATGGTCTGACAAGAACAGCAAAAGCGCCGTGACCAGCAGGCAGACGCCCACCACGGTCATTGAGGAGAACAGCGCCTCCACCTGATCCTTGAAAAACAACCCGACAATCATTACGGGAACCATCGACAGCCCGATTTTCAGAATATAATCCGTCCCTTCATTGTATTGGAAGCGGAACAAATCCTTCAAGAGGCCCCCAATCTGTCGGCGGAAGACCACGATGGTCGCAAGCACCGTCGCCGCGTGTACCAGCACGACGAAGAGCAAGTCTTCACCCCCCTCCAACTGCGTTCCGAGCAGTCGCTGGCCAATCATCAGGTGGCCGCTGCTGCTGACCGGCAAAAATTCGGTCAAGCCCTGAACAAGGCCCAGGATCAATGCTTCCAGCCAACTCATTGTTTCGGTTTGCGCATAATGCCTACGATGACCGTCACCACGCCGGCCAGGATGACCAGGGGAGAAAGCACCGTGCGTTGGAAATCAAACATCGCGTAACTGAAGCGGTTCGGATCGTCGCTGCCTCCGCCCATCATCAGGACAAAGCCCAGTACCATTACACCGAAGCCGATGGCCAGCAGCCGGATTCCCTGCCGGGAAATGGGAAACAAACTTTTCATCATCAATAATATAATTCCGTACGGTCCAGACCAATCATCCGACCGACTGTAAAATAGGTGCTGCACAAACAAATGACCAGGCCCGAAGCCAGCACGATGCCCATCGCGGCCAACACGCGCTCCATCGGGAAGACCTCATAGAAGGGAGGGAATTGGCTGCGCAGGAAAAACAATAGGCCCGTCAAGGCGGCGCAGGCCAGTTCCACGGAAAACAGGGCCTGCACCAGGGCTTGCACCAGAAAAGGCCGGCGAATAAAATTTTTGGTCGCTCCCACCAGTTTCATCGTGTGGACGGTAAAACGCCGGGCATAGACGCTTAAGCGGATCGTGTTGTTGATCAGTACGAAGGACAGGAACAGCAAAAGGGCGATCAGCCCGGCCAGAATCATACTGATTTTTGCCAGATTCTGGTTCATCGCCTCCACGATGCCCTCCTGGTAGGTCACATTGTCCACCAGGGGAGAAGCCATCAGGTTGTGGCGAAGCACCTCCATGCTGTCGCGGACGACATACTCCCCTTTCAAGGTCAAATCCAGCGAAATGGGAATGGGGGCGGAAGAAAAAATCGAGAGGAAGTCTTCGCCCAGCAGCTCGGACATTTCCTTGATGCCCTGCTCTTTGGAAATATAGGTGGAGGACTTGATGTAGGGGCTTCTGTCCAGTTCTGAAAGAAAGGCGAGCGCTTGATTTTCCCCCACATCCTGCTTCATCAGCACCGTCACGCTCATATTTTCCTTGATGTAGCGGGAAAAGCGTCCGGTATTGACCAGCAGCAGGCTGCCCACACCCACCAGCAGCAGAACGAGTGAGATGCTGATGACGGATGATACCCAGGCGCTTAACAGCCTGCGATTCAGGAGATGTGATTGAGAATCAGACATTGCGATACCATATACCGCACAAAGGTAATCAAAATTCAAAAAAAATTGTTACCTTTGTGAGAATTTGTGCCAATATGTCCGCTCGCGGACGACATCAGAAATATATGGGAGAAACAAAAAGAGTATTATTCATCAATTCGGAGATATTTCCCTATCTTCCGGAGAGTCCGCTTGCGAACATCGGCCGCTACCTTCCGCAGGGGATACAGGACCGCAAGAAGGAAATCCGCTCTTTTATGCCTCGCTTCGGCTGTATCAACGAGCGCAAACACCAACTTCACGAAGTGATCCGCCTGTCGGGGATGAACCTCATTATCGGCGATGTGGACCGGCCCTTGATTATCAAGGTCGCTTCCCTGGCTGCCGCCCGTATGCAGGTCTATTTCATCGCCAATGAAGATTATTTCAATCGCAAGGCGACCTTGACCGATGCCAAGGGAAAAGCCTTTGCCGACAATGCCGAACGTGCGATTTTCTTTGCGCGCGGCGTGTTGGAGACGGTCAAAAAACTGCGTTGGGCACCCGACATCATCCACTGCCAGGGATGGATTACCCATCTGATTCCTCTCTATCTGAAAAAATGTTATTACAAGGATCCGATTTTTGCGCATAGCAAGGTCGTACTTTCCCTATATAATGATTTGCAGCAGGAGCCTTTTCAAGCGGACTTTATGACCAAGGCGCTTATCCCGGGTGTCAAGAATGAGGATGTCGCCCTGCTGGAGCAGCCGACAGGCGTCAATCTGGCCAGGACGGCGGCACAGTTCAGTGACGGGTTGATTTTCGGCAGTCCGGATGTAGAGCCCGCGTTGGGAGACTGGTGCCGGAATCTGGGCCTTCCTACGCTGGAATTCAGCGGGGAATCCTTTGAGAATGGGCGCTATATCGATGACTACAACGACTTCTACGATCAATTTTAGGGTTCGGAAAGATAAAGAAAGATGAGGCTGAAAAAATACTGCTATGCGATGTTTGCCGGGCTGTTGCTGGTCTCTTCCTGCGTCAAGGTGGATACCAACCTCGGGCAGAACCTTTCTCCCCGAGAGCATCGCTACGATGTGTTTTGTGAGACGATTCCCCTCAAAAACATCCGTGTGCAGCGGGCGGAAAAATCATTCGGCCGCAGCAACTTCCGCATCACGGTGGGAGCCGTCAAAGACGAGGAGTTCGGCTTGACCGTCAAGTCTTCCGCATTCACGCTTGTTCCGGTGGACTCCGTGCTGAATTTTGGAAAGGAAACCGAGTTTCTGGGTTTTTACCTGACGATGTCGCGGGATTCCCTGTCCCTGCCCGTCGGTGAAGATCCCCGCCTTCCGCAAATTATGCGCGTCTATGCCCTCAACAGCGACTGCGATATCAACAATGCGAAGGAATTTTTTTATACGGAAGATGTCAAAAAGATAGACCGGGCCCTCATCGGTGCGGAGCCCATCACCGACTACGCCCCCGTCTATTCCGGCGAAGATACGCTGAACCTCCATTTCCGGCCCGAATTTTACAATGACCTGAAAGTGAAATGGCTTGCCAAGGCTGTTGAAAACGCCCAGCACGAGAAAGTTTTCAAGGTGGACCATTTTGACACCTTGAGCAATTCGAGTTACCTGAAAGATTTTCCGGGTATCTACCTGACTTGCGATGAGCCCGCCGGAAGCAGCAAGGGGCGCATCAATCTTTTTCAGTTGAAACTCAATCTGAATACCAGCACCTATGTCATTTCCGGCAATTATGCCGAATTGCGTTTCAAAGCCAAATACGGTGCGAATACGGACTATACGGACACCTCTTTCATTTTTCTGTTCGGCCCCCAGTCCATTCCGACGGACGCCGCCAGCCTGCCTCGCCAGGAAGCGTTCAACGGCATTTCCCATTCGCCCTTGCAGGTATTGGACGGGATGACGCTTGCCGCCGACGGCAAGAGTTACACGGCCGGAACCAAGATTTATCTGGAAGGTGGGGCCGGATTGCGTCCGGTGATTTCCGCCGGGGAAATCCGCGATTCGCTGTTGCGTCGTTTTGCCGGGCATAAAATCAAAGATATCAGCAAAGTCATTATCGATCAAGCCTCCATCGCATTTTCTTTTAAAGAGCCTGCCGATTTTGACCTATTGGACCAGTATCCGCTGATGTTTTCCCCGATGCATTCCGTTCTGGACAGTACGGATTTCCGCATTTACGGGAAAACGGAAAAAGTGGTTTACACCGATTTTCCGCCGATTACGGACGCGGGTGTCAGTGCGGAAGACCAGGGCGTGATAGACCGCAGCAACCTGGAGTATTCCCCGGATATCAGTTTCCATACCCAGCATTTGCTCAAGTTGAAAAACCCTTCGGAGACGGATTTGGCCAAACAGGACATCTGGATGTTTATCAAAGCCCCGGAGACCATCGTTACGCAGGCCGTCTCCAACGCCGATGCCGATTACTACAACCAGATGATGTATTACAGTTATCTCAACAGTATGTACGGCGGCGGCTATGGCGGCTACGGCTACAACAATTACAACAGTTACTATAGTATGATGTACTACTATAGTATGATGAACGCCTCTTCCGGCAGCACCTCCAGCGTACAGTATCTGGCAGACCCGGCCCGTTACTACAACGCCGTTCTCTGCGGCCCGGATGATGCAGAAAACCACCCGGTTCTCCGAGTGGTTTACAGCGTCCCCAAAGACTGCATGGAATAATCCTGTGGTCAGCGCATCGTTTTAGCGGTGGGTACTGATTTTCAATACCGTTGAACGTAGTTGCGGGCCCTTTGCCTGCAAACGTATGATGCCGGGCTTTTCAGAAGATTGGATAATGACCGTGAGCTTTCCATTGAAAACGTGCATCTTGGGCTTGTGGAAAATGTCCAGGCAGGTCGGATCTCCATTGGCGGCTGCACGATAGCTGCCGGAACCGCTGACTTTGAAACAGAGTAAACTGGAATCCATCGGACAAAGATTGCCGTCTTTGTCCAAGACCGAAACAGTGATGTAGGCCAAGTCTTTTCCGTTGGCCTTCAATGTAGGACGCGAACTTTTCAAAGAAATATGATGAGGCTTACCCGCCGTACGTATGCAGACGGAGTCTATCGCATTTCCTTCTCTATAGGCAACGGCCTTGAGTTCTCCGGCTTTGAAAGGAACGGCATCCCATATCAGCCGGTACCGGGCTTCAAGTTCCTCTTCCTGTCCGCCCAATGTGGGTTTGGAGGCTGTTTGCTTACGGCGGCGGCCTTGTGAAACCCCATTGACAAACAATTCGGCTTCATCATAGGAACTGTACACAAATACGGGTACGACATCGCCCTCATTCCAGTTCCAGTGGGGAAGCAAATGTAAGGTTTCGTCCTTTTTGTTCCAAATGCTGCGGAAAAGATAATACCTGTCTTTGGGAAGGCTGGCAAGGTCGATGATACCAAACATGGAACTGTGATTAGGCCAGGAATCCGTATCATAAGGACTGGGTTCTCCCAAATAATCAAATCCTGTCCAGACAAATTGGCCGACCGTCCAAGGATAGTCTTCCGCCAGGGCGAAATCCACATCCGGAATATTCGACCAGGCACACGCATCCAAATCATATGCGGAGCATTGGTGGTCCGCATCCTTGGCGCTGAAGCGCTTGATGGCCGGTAACTTGTAAACTCCTCTTGAACTCACGGTAGAACCAGTTTCGGAGCCGAGAATGAAGCCTTGCGGCAGGGTTTCATAGGCCTCCAGGTAACGGAATGTCCTGTAATTGATTCCTGGGACATCTACGACTGCGCCGAAGCCGTTGTCCAATATACAGTCTACCCTGTCCATCCCGCAGGTAACCGGGCGTGAAGGATCTTCCCGGTGGCAGATATCCCGTAAAAAGGTCGCCACTTTATATCCATCAGGGCTGCATTGGGTCGGTACCTCGTTGCCGATGCTCCAGAGAATGACCGAAGGATGGTTGCGGTACTGTCGTAGCATATTTACCATATCCTTCTCCGCCCAGTCCGCAAAGTAGCGATGATAACCGTTCCGACACTTGGCTACATCCCATTCGTCGAATGGTTCCAGCATCATCATCAGTCCCATCTCGTCGCATAAACGAACCAGTTCCGGGGCCGGCATGTTATGGGATGTCCGAACGGCATCGCAGCCCATATCTTTCAAGAGCGCAAGTTGGTAGCGCAGGGCAGACTCATTGACGGCGGCTCCCAGAGGACCGAGATCGTGATGGTTGCACACGCCTTGGAATTTCCGGAGAATTCCATTCAGGAGAAAACCTTTCCCCGGGATGAATTCTATGGAACGTATCCCAAAAAATGTTTCATACCTGTCTGTCTGCCTGCCGCGGTCACTAACGATGGTAACGGCCTTGTAAAGCGAAGGCGATTCGGGGCTCCAGAGTTCCGGAGACATAAGGGTGAAATCTTGTATTGTCCGGTTGTTTTCTTTTCCGGGAGAACAAGCGTCCTCCGCCACGACATTCCCCGACGGATCAAAAAGGGTGGTGTGTACCCTTGTGGACGCGGAAGTTCTGCCTTCGAGCGTTGTTTCCAAATGCACCGAAGCCTGCTCTTCTGAAACCAGAGGAGTCGTCAGATAAGTGCCCCAGATTCCGACGTGGAGCTCCTCTGTGAGGATCAAATGTACATTTCTGTATAATCCGGCCCCAGGATACCAACGTGAAGAATTGGGCATGTTCTCAAGACGCACACGAAGTTCGTTCTTTCCCGGCCGCGCCACATCGCTGATGTCTACATAGAAAGAGTTGTATCCATAAGGCCAGAAGCAGACTTCCTTTCCATTCACAAAAACCTTGGCTTCACTCATCGCTCCGTCAAACAAGAGCGTCGCTTTTTTCCCGGACGGAATATCTATTGTGCGTCTGTACCAACCGCAGCCCACATAGGGCAACCCTCCGGTGCGACCCGTTTTCAGGGACGCTTTCTTTTCGAAATTTTGAGTGATGGCCACATTCTGCAGGTCATTGTCCCGGCTGAAAGGTCCGTATATGGCCCAATCATGCGGAATCCGGACTTTAGACCAGGAATTTCCGCTGTCTCCCAAACGGAATTCCCATCCTTTTTCCAACAGCACATCGCTGCGCTGGGCGCGGACTGTTGTTACCGCCATCAGTAAAACCAGCAGAAGTAAGCTTTTTTTCATTCCAAAATGAGTTTCAGGTCTTTATCTCCAACGAGGATGTGGAATTCTCCCGGTTCGGTAAAATAGTTTCCCCTTGCGTCCAGATAGCCAAGATCCCGCGCCGGATTTACTTCGAACCGGAACAACTGTGTTTCTCCTTTACGAATCCAACGCTTCTCAAAAAATTTGAGCTCTTTTTCCGGCCTGGTCAGTGTGGAGCAGTATGGATCGCTGACAAACCAAAGGACGGTCTCCTGGCCATCCCGGCTGCCGGTGTTCGTAACGGGTATTTCTATCGTAAAACTTTGTTTCAAGGAAGCATCTGAGCATAAGGTCGGTACTCCATACGAAAATGAGGTATAACTCAATCCGTATCCAAAAGGGTACATCGGCTCGGATGTCTGATCCTTATAAAGGCCTTGCGTGCCTCTTCGCCCGGGCTTGTGGCGATTGTAATAAATGGGAATCTGACCTCCGGAGTAGGGGAATGTTACGGCAAGCTTGCCGGAGGGATTGATGCGGCCGCTTAGAATACCGGCGAGGGCCGATGCTCCGTTGCAGCCCGGTTGCCAAGTCTCCACGATCGCATCGGCAAGCGGTTCCACTCTGTTCAATTCCAACGGACGGCCGTTGGTCAGGGTCACGACGACCGGGGTGCCGGTCTTTTTGATGGCTTCCAATAGTGTTTCCTGTCCGGAAGGGAGGGCGATTGATGTGCGGGAGGTATTTTCACCGCTCCAATTCAGTTTCTCACCAAGGCAGAGAATGACGACATCCGCCCATCGGGCCAGCCGTAAAGCATCAGACTGATCGGCCCCTCGTTTCCCTTCTATCGTACATCCTTCGGCGTAGCGTATATCAGCGTCCGGAAATTCCCGGATAAGTCCCTCCAGAATGGTTTCCACTTCATTTGCTTCGGAATGGGCTTTCCAGTTGCCGCGCAGATCGCTTCCATTCTTGGCCAAAGGGCCTATGAC
>CAMJRT010000003.1 GCA_946408295.1 uncultured Bacteroidales bacterium | reverse complement strand
GCGTTGAGTGCCGCGATGGGTGTCCAGTTGGAATCGGAAGTCAGTCAATTAGAGGCCGAAGTGGATGTGTTACAAAGTGCCGTTTCCGTGACCGAGCCAACGGGTGAGGATGAAGATGTACTTTTTGAAACGAATGCCGGAAACTTTGCCGGAAAGATAGACGGGGAAGGTGGGCATTTCAAAAACCTATACATCCAAGACAACGAGGCCGGAACAGGAAGAACTGATGTCGCACAGGAACTGTCCACCCTGTCGCAAGGTTTGTCGGACGCAGAAGAAGAACTGACAAAACTTGACAACATCGAAGTATCTTCCACGGAGAATGACAACCAAGAAATCGTTTTTTCCGATTCGGACAACAACGAGGTTGCAAAGGTAAACGATGACGGGATAACTGCAAAAGATGTATTTGTCGGTGGCATTCCGCTTTCGGCTTTTTCTTTTGTTGGGATGACCGCAATTTTTGACAACTTGGGATTCATCGGCGATTCCTTGTCAAGCGGTTATCTTGCGGCCCCGGATGTGGGTGGCGAAAGTCCTGCCGTCCCTATTGGGGACGGGAACAAAGGCCGTAATATATACCGGATGTCTTGGGGGCAGATTCTCGCAAGGATGTACGGGGCGAAGGCAACGAATTTCTCCGTTGGTGGTCTTACTGCAAAGGGGTGGCTGGACACCTATCCGGGAAAGACAAGCGAAAACGGGTACAATAGCGATGGCACTTTTGAGGTAACTTTCAACTCCCAACCGAAAGGAATCTATACGATTTGTCTTGGTACGAACGATTCTTCGGACGAAATCACAAACCCAGTTGGCGATGTCACCACGGATATAGACACGGAAGATTATCACAACAACGCAGACACCTTCGCCGGGAACTATGCGAAGATTATCCAACTATGCCGGGAATTAACCCCGTCTTGCAAAATCTTCGTAATCACTCCGTTCTCTTGGTGGAGTTATGGAGCAGAAAGCAAGGGGTACAATGATGTTGTCCGTGCTATGCCGGGAATCTTTGACAAGGTTTATCTAATTGACCTTTACACCGATTATTACGGACATACTCCGCAATATGTCTATGGTGGACACGGGACAACGATGGGGTATGTCTTTACCGCCACCGCAATCGCAAAGGCGATTGATTCCATTGTACGGGCGAACGAGGACGATTTCAAGTTCCAAAGTATCGTAACCCGTGCAAGACAAGATGAAGGACAATATTAAAAATACAATACTATGAAAGTCACTTTTAGAAACTCCACAATCAAGATTGAACATTCGGAGTATAGCACCCTTCCTGTCGCATCTTTGCAGACGAATTTTAACCTCCAAATCAGCTCCCCGTATGTGCAGTACGCAGAAGGTTATGCCTTGTACTTGTATGACATCACGGGATTGACTTCCGTGAAGGTGAAGGATGCGATAGCACTTGTTTCCCGTAATGGCGTCATCCTCGCTTTCGGCAAGTGCGATTCCATCCCGGCAGACCATACTTGGACATCCACCACGGGCCAGACTGCGTGGGGGGGACAATTCGACCCTCTTACACAAGAGGTGTCCCCGTCATATCAAGGGTCAAAAATTGAAAAGACCCCGGAGGAAACATTTACCATTGACCCTCAATACAATTACAATGTGTTGATGGTTATGGTCTATATCCCCAATGGTGCGCCGACGGTAAAGGGAAAGTAATGTACTTTCGGCCCTAACTGACTGACTTACGATTCGGGAAAAATTGCTATATTTGCATCGGCACTTCGTTGCCGCGTTGAAACTAAAGGTACTAGCCGGGTCTTCTCGATCCGGCCTTTTTCGTGCAGTTTTTGTCTTGCAGTTGTCTGCGCCCAGTAACCTTTGGCACGGATTGCTATTCGGCTCCCGGAGAGGATTCGGCAATACAAGCCGATCCACGCAGGGAAAAGAATGAGGACGGGTGTCTCGCGACAGCCGTCCTCCGCAATTCTAACCTAAAACTTAACCTATGAAAAAACTATTCGCTCCACGGCCCTGGGGGCCATAAGTGGGTATTCGGAATTTCCGAATTTTGTCTTACTTTTGTCTTCAACCAAACAAGACACCACACCGATGGTCACCGTCAAGCCTATCGTGATACCGTCCAACAAGCGGAGGGACGGATCGTACCTCGTCTTCATCCGCGTCTACTTCAACGGGAAGGTAAGGCGCATCCCCACCTCCGTGGTCTGCCGTCCGGGTGACCTGACGAGGGGCCTACGCATCAAGTCCCAGTCCGTACTGGAGCAAGCGGAGCGGATTGCCAAGAGGATGTTGGACGCAGTCTCCGGCTACACGGACGAGCAGCTTTCCGGGAAGGATGTGGACTGGGTGGTGGATCGGATGAAGTGTGCAGATGCCTTGCACAATTTCCGTCTGGACTTCTTCGCGTTCGCGGACGGTGTCATCGGCTCCAAAAGCGAGGGTGGCAGATGCCAGTATGTGACGGCCATCAACACCTTCGCGGAGTATCTTGGCAAGCGGGAGATAGACATCAATGACATCACGAAGCCTCTCCTTGTCGGCTTCCTCCGTTGGATGGACGGTAAGGCGTTTTCCTTTGCGAATGGGCGCATTTCTCCTTCCAAACGGGCAAGGATACCAAACGGAGCGGAAAGCCGTCATATGGCCAAATTGGCGCACATCTACAACAAGGCGAAGGAGATGTACAACGATGAGGACGAGGGCCTGATACTGATACCCAGGAGTCCTTTCTCAACGATAAAGTTGAAACATCCGGTGAGCCGTGGGCAGAAGCCGTTGGATGTTGCCACGATGCAGAGGGTGATTGACGCACGGCATCCGCTTGAGACGGTGCAGACCTCGTTGGACTTGTTCGTCTTGTCCTTCGCGTTGTGGGGTGCGAACCTCGCGGACTTGTATGAGGCCGGTGAACTGGGCGAGGTGTGGGTCTACCATAGGAAGAAGGTGCGGGATCGGAGGCCGGACGGAGCGGAGTTGAAGGTGTGGATTCCGGAGTGCGTGAAGTGCCGGCTCCCTGCGTTGGAGAGACTGCACAAGATGGCGGGGAAGGCGAGGTACGCAACGAGCAAGGTCAACAAGGGGTTGGCAAGATGGTGCGAGGACGATGGCATCCCGGTGTTCACCTTCTACGCGGCCCGTCACTCCTACGCGACATTGGCGAGGAACAAGGCGAAACTGGAGAAGGCCACGGTGGACGAGTGCCTCTGCCACATCGGTGACTACAAGATGACGGACATCTACCTGGAGCCGGACTGGGAGATGCTCAACGAGGCGAACCTGAAGGTGCTTGAGCTGTTTCGGTGGTGACCTTGCAGACAACTGGAAGACAAAAAGTGAAAATATTTCACTTATAAGTGCAATGTTTTCCGCTTTCGGGCGTATCTATATTTGGTAAGTGGTTAGACTATTTCTCATAATCGATCTTGGTTTTAGTACCGTGAGCGGGATGCCGTGATGGTATCCCGCTTTACATTTTCCGACCTTTCTATATTTAAAGTATGACATTGTATGTAGAACGATGAGAATCGTCCGTTTCTCCTAAAGGATTACACACCCTCACCCTGCTGCTGCCAACAGCGGGGTGTTGTGGTCTATGAGGGTGGCCCGTCATCGTCCTTTAGGAAGAAGAGGACATCAATGAGGCGGAGCATCGCTTCGGGGTTGTTCTCGATCCGATCCGCTTCCAGGATGTCATCTGGGTTTACGGAAATCGGCCCATCTATATTTCCTTTCGGAGATTCATCCATAATTGGTGTTTAAAGTTTGGTATGGAACGGGGACGCAGGGATGCGCCCCCTTTTCTATTTGAGTGACATCACCATCAGGACGCGATACCATCCGCGGATGAAGTCGCGTGGAATGGTGTAGGACTGGTAGGCGGGGTTGACGGAAACGCACTCCACAATCTTTGGATCGTCCGTCTTCCTCACTCTCTTGATGACGGCTCCGTTGGGCGTGTCCAGGACATAGGTCTCGTTCCACGCCACGAACTGTTCCGGGTCTATCTTCTTGATGAGGACGCGGGAGCCGGACGGGTACTCCGGTGACATTGAATCGCCCGTGACCTCCATCGCATAGTCGGCCCCCTTGATGGGGGATGTGATTCTCTCGCAGTCATATTCGTGGACTCCCTGCACGAAGTCACCGATGGTTCCTCCCCTTGCTTCGTAGGGGATGACGAGGACAGTCTCTTCTCCGTCATTGTTCATTTCCTTGACGGGAACATCCTTCGCCTGGGTCTCTTCCAGACCGTACTCAATAGCGAATGCACGAACCTTCCTTATAAATGACTTTGTAAGGTACTTCTCGCTTCCATTCATTGCGGAGGAAACACCGGATCGGTTCGTCTCCAGTTTCTCCGCGAACTCCGTCACCGATGAGCAGATGCCACGGGAGAATGCCTCCCGGTAGATGGCGTTCACATAATCTTTGTAGTCCATAATCGTGTCTTTTTTCACAACGCCCATAAGGGCCGTTGTTGTGTAAGCATAAATTTTTTCGTAAAACTGTTGGAATTTCAAAAAACTTGTTGTAATTTTGTGCCGTAGGAACATACAAAGATAGATAGAATGTTTTAAAATACAATATTGACCCTTTAATTCAACGCCTTATGGAAAAGAAGATTTACTACCCCGGACACCCCACGAAGTTGGCTCTCTCTCTTCGCATCAAATCCCTCCGTGCCGAATGTGGTCTTACCTACGATCTTCCCTTCAACTATAAGAAGGAATCCCGCTCCTTTATGGTGGCCTATCATAATCAGCTCATCGACACCTATCACATCAATACGGCTGTCTTTGAATATATGAGATAATAAAGAACCTTTAATTTCAACATACTATGGCTAACAAGACAACCCTTTCCTTCACCAAAGAAGAACTTGAAATCCTCAAGTCCGCGCTCAACAACTACTCGCTTGAGATGATGAACAACTCCACCACCTGGGCCGTTCCTGGCTCTTTCGGTAAGGAGGACTACTACCACCGCGAAGCCTACAAGGCCAAAGACCTCTGGAGCCGGTGCTATGATGCTTCCAAGAGGTTGGAGAAGCGGGAGACTGCAACCACCACGGCAGAATGATGGTGGCTGAAAACACAATTCGTTTTTGGGAACCCGGAGCGGGTGCGAACTCCCTCCGGTTTTTATAGGAAAACGCAAGGCCCTAGGAAGCCGTCAACCTGGGGCGGGGGTAAGACCCCAAACCTGCCCCCCCCCAGTTTATAAGAAACTCAAACAAAGATATATATGACAACCAACAAGAATTCGCTCCGTGCGAGAATCATCCAGATGAAGACGGGGGACACCATCGCGGTCTCCCTTGCGACCAACAAGTCCGTCACGGTCTACAACTACTCCTCCTTCCTGGGGCGAGAACTGGGACGGGTCTACTCCACTCGCTTCGACCGCGAGGCCCGTGTAATCATCGTCACCCGTGAATCCTAACACCAACGCGCTATGAAACGAATTGCCAAGACCATCCTCGCTTGCGGATGCTTCGCCTCGATCATCCTTGCCGGATGCGAGAACTTTGACGGAAGCTGCGACCTCCCGTGGACTCTCACCTTCATCTGCCTCGCGTACTTATGCGCCCGCGGATACAAGAAACTGGAGGAAGCGCGATGATAAACCTTCACAACTTCCCGCTCCCCTGGGAGATGTCGCGCAGCCAGTTCGACACCGAAGAGGAATACCAGTACGCCCTTGAACACTACGATGAACTCTACAACGAAGCGGAGGACATCGCGATGGAAAGATACTACGAAGAGAAATACAATTCTTAATACCAAACGATTATGGATGAAATTAGATTGCTCCAAAAGGAGGATGTCGAAGTGCGGGTGGCGCAGACCACCACCACTTCCGGAGGCGTGGTCAAGGCCAACCTCCTTATCTACAAGAACGCGAGGGTTGATATGAAAATCCTTGACGAACTCTACACCCCGATGGGATGGAAGCGGACGCACCGCCTCATCGGTGACCGCCTCTACTGTCTCGTTGAAGTGTGGGACAAGGAGAAGAAGGAATGGGTCGGGAAGGAGGATGTCGGAACGGAGTCCAACACCGAAGCGGAGAAGGGCCAGGCAAGCGACTCCTTCAAGAGGGCGTGCTTCAACTGGGGGATCGGACGGGAACTGTACACCGCCCCGAAGGTCTCCGTGGAACTGACGGAGAAGGAATACGGCAAGGGCAATGACGGACGCATCCGGGTGTGGCAGACCTTTGAGGTGAGCGAGATAGGGTACGATACCAAGACCCGCACCATCACCACCCTGACCATCGTTGACCGCTCCGGCAAAGTCCGCTTCTCTATGGGAGCCACGCAGACGGAGAATGCCCCGGCCAAGAAGACCGCCACCAAGACCCAGGAGCCGAAACCCGCATCCGCCAAGAAGGAGACCGCGAAGGACAACGCCTCCCTGCTCCCCGGTGGCGCTGACTATATGAAGGTCATCGCGGCCTTCGCAACGGGCAAGGTGTCCAAGTCCGGTGAGGACTACCGCTCCGTGTGGCAGAAGATGGTCAACGCCACGGAAGAGATGATGTTCGCGTTCGACCGGGATGTCACCTCTTATCGGTTCGACCACAAGATTGAACCAGTCTTTTAAGGTTTTCACAAATTGTGAACGATACGATTTTTCAAACAGTCAATTTTGCTATGGATTACAAGGAATTGCAAGACATCCTCTCCAGTCTGGACTATGCCTCCTACAAACTGGAATGCGCCTACACGGAGAACGAGGGTGAGGTCACGGACGAGACCGAAATGATGGAGGCCGAAATCACCGCCCTGCGGACTCTGCTCAACACGGAAGGCGTGGACTTCCTGGGGCGGTGGCTCAAGGGCAAGGAGGACAAGAAGAAGGCCCTCAAGGCAGAGAAGGACTTCGTCTCCCGGCAGATCGAGGCGGTGGACAACACCATCGCGTTCGTCAAGGCGAAGATTCGCGAGGTGATGGATGCCACGGGTTGCGAGAAGGTGAAGGGTTCGCTCGGTTACAGCTTCGCGACCGCCACCTCCACCAAGACCGAAGTGGACAAGGACATCCTCTGCGACCACTACCAGTCCATCGTGGACGAGGCTTTGAAGGACATCCTCCCGGACGATGTGACGGTGACCCTCTCCGCTTCCGTCTCCAAACTGGCAGAAGGTGCGGAACTCCCGGACTACTACCACCGGACGGAAACGCCCACGATCCGTTTCACCAAACCCAGGGCCGCGAAGGAATAACTTTCCAAAAAATCGGAAACTGATATATCAGTAGCAGAAAGGTTGGGCCAGCAACCTACAAGACGAATAGTAACCCTGCTACAAGTACACGCGAGGCTGGCCCCTCCGTGGAAAGTGGCGGGGTTTTGGTTTTACATAATGGCACATTTGAACAATACGGACGGGTTCATCCTCCACGGATGGATGGTCAATGAACTCAAGTTGAAAGGTGGGGAACTGTTCACCTATGCCGTGATAAACCAGTTCTCCCAATCCGAAGCCGGAATCTACAAGGGAGGTGTCCCTTACCTCTGCTTGTGGACTGGATGGTCATCCAACACAATCCGCAAATACCTCCGCAACCTGGAGCAAGCCGGACTCATCCAGTCGGAACGGGGAAACATCAACGGTGTCCCTTTCTGCTATTACAAATCATCCCCCTTACCTACCCTTCAAAATTTGAAGGATACCCCTCAAGAATTGAAGGGTGACCCTTCAGAAATTGAAGTATCTACCCTTCAAGATTTGAAGGATACCACCCTTCAAAATTTGAGCGGAGATAATAATAATAGGAAAGTAAAGGGGGATAGTAAAAGGGGAAGAGGCGGTAGCGGCTTCGTCAAGCCTACTGTTGAAGAAATAAGAGAGTTTGCGGAAAGCATCGGCTTCGACCTTGATGCCGAATATTTCTACAACTTCTATGAAAGGGCCGGATGGACATACGGAAAGGATCGGAAGCCGGTCAAGTCTTGGGAGGCTTGCGTCCGCTTGTGGAAGAGACAAGAGAAATCCACGAAGACTGATTCCGACAGTACGAAGGAAAATTCCAAGTTTGATTTCGAGATACTATGATAGACGAGAGAAAGATACGCGAGTGGTGGGATGTCTTCAAGGCAGACCGTCCGCTCACCGAATTTAGAATCCTGGGTCGCAACAAGACCTTCTCCGGCTACTTCACCGACATTGAGAAGGCCATCCCGTTCCTCCGCAACTATGACGGATACGGCATCTATGCGACCTTTAACGAGGTCAAGGAGTCCTGCTACGGACGGACTCAATGCGACCAGATAGTAGACCGGCCCAAGTCCACCACCAATGACAATGACATTGAGCGGAGGCGGTACATCCTGATAGACTTCGACCCGGAACGGCCTTCCGACACCAACGCGAGTGACGAAGAGAAGCAGACCGCTATGGATCGGATGAAGCAAGTGGGTGCGTTCCTCCGCAAGGAGGGGTTCAACTACCCGGTCATCGCTGACTCCGGCAACGGGTTCCACCTCTACTACAAGGTGGACATCCCCAATGACAAGGAGTCCACGGACACGATCCGCGACTTCCTTCTCGCTCTGGATGCACTCTTTTCCGATGAGAAGGTCAAGGTGGACACCTCGGTGTTCAACGCCTCCCGCATCGCGAAGGTGATGGGAACCAGTTCCAACAAGGGCAGCAGCACCAAGTCCCGCCCGCAGAGGAACTCCGGCATACTCTACAAGCCGAATCCTTTCTCGGTGAATGACATCGCCCTCGTCCGCAAGGTCGCGGAGCTGTACCCCAAGCCGGAGGCCCCGTCCAGTTTCAACGGCTACTCCACGGAGCGGTTCGACCTTGAGGGGTTCATCCAGTCCCACGGCATCAAGGTCATCAAGCGGAGCCGGTTCTCCGGTGGCGAGAAACTCGTCCTTGAGGAATGTCCGTTCGACCACAACCACAAGGATGCCGCCATCCTCCACCTGGACAACGGGGCCATCGCGTACAAGTGCTTCCACAACAGTTGCTCCCACTACGGATGGAGGGACTTCCGCATCCACTTCGACCCGACCGCCTACTCCCGTGCCGACTATGACGAGTACCGCCACAAGCGGGACTACTACGGCACGAAGGCCCCGAAGGCGTTCGTCCCGGTCAAGGAGGACTCCCGCTGGAAGAAGTGGTTGGAGATGGCAGACATCCCCTATGTGGACATCTCCGAACTCCCCCGAATCCCGTCCGGCTTCGAGAAACTGGACAAGAAGACGGGTGGCTTCTTCCTCGGTGATGTGACCATCGTCTCCGGCCTATCCGGTGCGGGCAAGTCCACGATCCTGAACCAGTTCGCCCTCAACGCCATCCAACGGGGTTACAAGGTGGCCGCGTGGAGCGGTGAGTTGCAGGGGTTCCGCTTCCGTTCGTGGCTCGACCAGATGGCCGCGGGGAAAGACCTCGTCAAACCCCGTCCCGGAATTGAGGACAGTTGGTACTGTCCGAAGAATGTCCAGGAGGAAATCCACAAGTGGCTCACGGGGAAGTTCATCCTCTACAACAACGATTACGGTGCGGAGTGGAACAACCTCCGTGCGGATGTGGAAGAGGTCATCAAGAACAACGGTGTGCAGCTCGTCCTCCTTGACAACCTGATGGCCCTCGACCTTGAAGGCCCGTCAAGTGACAATGACTTGCAGACCAGGCTCATCAAGGACTTGAAGGAACTGGCGAAGAGGGAAAACATCCACATCGTCCTGGTCTGCCACCCGCGGAAGGAACAGTCCTTCCAGTTGCTCCGCAAGGAGTCCATCGCGGGAACGGCCAACCTCACGAACCTCTGCGACAACCTCGTCATCCTCCACCGTGTGGGGCGTGACTTCGAGAAGCGGGCGAACGATTTCTTCGGAGCGGACAAGGTGCAGAAGCTGTTGGAGTTCGACACGGTGATGGAGGTGGCGAAGAACCGGAGCGAGGGCGTGGTAGACCTTCTCATCGGCCTCTACTACGAAAAGGAGACGCGGAGGATGAAGAACGAGCAAGCGGAGAACATCATCTACGGATGGCGCGAGACCCCCACGGAGGCCCCGATCTTCACGGAGCCGCTTGAGGATATGCCCGATGAAGTGTGGTACAACAAATAATGGTAAACGAAATGGAAAGGTACAAGGCGGGGCAGACGGTCTTCGGAGTTCTCGGTGACGATGTCCAAGAAATCAAACTGGAGTTCGACCTCTGCGAAGAGGAAGTCAAGTTCTACTGGGGCGTTGATTCCGTCTTCTCCAACATCGCGGATGCAGTCTACCACATCAACAAGGTGGCGATTGAGCGATGCCGGAAAACCCTCCAGAAGACCGACAAGATAATAAGTGATTACTATAACCTTTAATTCAACGAAAAGATGAAAAAGTCAAACATTGAAGTCCTCATCCGCGAACTGCGGAACGAGGCCCAGACCCTCCCCGCGGGCAAGAAGCGGGATGTGCTTAACAAACTGGATCGCATCACCCTCCACTTCCGGAGTGACAAGGCGAAGACAGTTGCTACCGACACCGTAACCGAAGAGGATGCCGAACGGCTCACCTCCCAGGCGATGACCATCTACAAGTACCTGATGGACGGGAACACCCTCACCTCTATGGATGCGCTCCGCATCTTCGGTGTGGCACGGCTTGCCTCCCGCATCTGCGACATTGAGAAGCGGACGGGCATCACTCCCAACCGCAGACGCATCCCCGTGACCAACCGCTTCGGCAAGGAGGTCTATGTGAACGAGTACTGGATCGAGCAGGGGGAGTGACTATGTGCGAGAACAAGAGACTCGTCCAGGACATCAAGCGGATGTGCGAGATATGGCTCAAGCATTCGGAGGAAGGGGCCAAGAAGATGAAGGGTGACAACTACTGGGTCGGCTACCACAACGGGCAGAAGAGACTCGCGGAACACATCCTCGGCAAAATCAACGGCACGGAGTAGTATGGACATCAAGGGAAAGGTACATTGTTTCTTTGAACAGTCTGGGACTTTCAAGCGGGAGTTCATCAAGTTGGGCATCCCCTCGGAGGACTATGACATTCAGGACAACTTCGGGGAGACCGACCACAAGATCGACCTCTTCGCGGAGATTGAAACCGCATACGGGGGGGCGCAAGTATCTTTGATTCAATCACTTCCGATGATTTGATAATGGCATTCTTCCCTTGCATACACTTTTGTGACGCGAAAACCCTCTACTTCCTGGGCGTTAACATCGGGCAGAGAAATAAGAAGCTGCACGATTTGATGAGGCAGAACATCATCTTCGCCCAGGAACGGGAGCGGTTCTTCTACTTGCTTATGGAGATGGTCGCGGTATGTAGCGAACGGGGTCTCCGGCTCATCATCGAGAACCCGTACAACTCTTCCGGGATGACCTACTTGGAGAACAACTTCATCCGTCCCACGATCATAGACAAGAACCGGATGCTCCGTGGAGACTACTTCGTGAAACCTACCGGGTACTGGTTCGTGAACTGCGACCCAACGGACGGCTTCACGGAGCAGAAGGACAAGAAGCAGAAGTCAGTGATGGGCATCAAGGCCCGTGCAGAAGCGGGCATCTGCAACACGGAGCGGAGTATGATCTCCCCGGACTACGCCCGGAACTTCATCTGCGACTTCGTCCTGGGCAAGGCCCAAGTGAACTCACAACTATCCTTATTCTAACACACACGGCTATTTTTTGAACAACTCACAACTAATTCAAAACTACTATGGCGTATCTCAATCAAGTACAGCTCATCGGTGCGGTCGGGAACGATCCCGAAGTCCGCTACCTGGGTGACAACCCGCAGAACCCCAAGAAGGTCGCTTCCTTCCGACTCGCAACCACCGAACGGTACAAAGACCGGGACGGCAACCAGAAGGAGCAGACCGAATGGCACAACATCACCGTCTGGAACGGCAAGGCCGACTTCGTGGAGAAGTATGTCAAGAGGGGCAACAACCTCTTCATCTCCGGCAAACTCGCCACCCGTCAATGGACTGACCAGTCCGGCAACAAGCGGTACACCACCGAAGTGGTCGCGGAGAACATCCAGATGCTCGACCGCAAGCCGAAGGAGAACAAACCCGTCATTGACGAAGACCTTCCCGACTTCCTCCAGGAAATCTAACTGACGCAGGGATGAGAAACACTTGCGGTGACTGTCAACACTACGGCAACGGGCCGGTGACCGGGCCGATCTGCACCAAGACCAAGAAGCCGACTTCCGTCCTTATGGTCAAGGATTGCTTTGAGGCCCGGACATCCGCTCCGGTGACGGTCACGAAGGTCTGCAACCGATGCCACCGCGAACTCCCCATCACGGAGTTCCACCGAAACCACACCCGCAAGGACGGCTACCAATGCCAATGCAAGGAGTGCCAAAGGGAACTCGCGCACTTGATGTATGTGAAGAGGGAAGAGGCGAAGCAGACCCAGGAGCCAACGGAGACCCCCACCACGAAGGTCTGCGCCAAGTGCCACCGGGAACTCCCCGTGGAGAACTTCGGCCACACCAAGAAGAACAAGAACGGCCTCAAGTCCTATTGCAGGGACTGCGAGAACGAGAACTGTCGGAAGTACCGCGCCAAGCGGTACGGAAGTCCGAAGAGGGAGCAGAAATCCAAGACTTTGGATGTCCCGGTAATCAATAGCCTCTTGTCGGCTCCCGATGCCGTCCCCGCACTCTCCACCTTCAAGGACGAGGAAATCATCCAGGAACTGCGCCATCGCGGATGGCACGGCACGATCACGAAAGAAACAGTAATACTTTAAACCAATCAAACCAATTAAAACAATGGCTAATAGAATCAAAGTCAACAAGCCGACTGGCAAGGAAGACCAGTCACAGGCCATCCTCCGCGCCATCGCAATGAAGCGCGAGACCTACTTCCAGGGCATCCTCTACAACCTACTCCGGAACGAGAAGGCCACCCACGAAACGATGGTCACCGTCTCCGGCAAGGACGGGAGCGAACACACGAAGGTCAACATCCTGGACATCCTCTACAACCTACTCCGGAACGAGAAGGCCACCCACGAAACGATGGTCACCGTCTCCGGCAAGGACGGGAGCGAACACACGAAGGTCAACATCCTGGACATCGTGGACACCGCCCTTGAGGGCGCGGACTATGTGATCGAGAAGTTGTACCACATCAAAGCGGAGGCCACCGATGAATAACGAGAAAGAACCCATCGTCACAGTTGACAAGGTGCTTGGACTCATCATCGCGGTCTTCGGTGCGCTTGCCGTCCTCTCCCTCATCTGGGCGAAATGGACTGCGATGCAAAGCTGCCTCACCGTTGTCTTCTTCGGCATCCTCGCGGTCATCCTAATACCTTCCGACAAGTGATATGTATGTGGTAGGATTAGACCCCGGAATGCACACCGGACTGGCGGTGTGGGACACCACCTCCCGCCAGTTCCTTGACATCCGTTGCTCCGGAATAGTGGCCGCGATGGACTACCTTGAGGAACTCCGCAGGGAGCGGGGGATCGGACTGGTGGTCTTCGAGGATGCCCGCCAACGGACTTGGATTCCCCGCGAGAGGGACATCCGTCAGGTCAAGGGCCGTGCGATGGGAGCCGGTTCCGTCAAGCGGGACTGTTCCATCTGGGAGGAATGGTGTTCCGCAAGGGGCATCCAGTTCATAGCCTCAAGGCCCAAGACCGGGATGACGAAACTCACCGATGCCTACTTCCGTGGCATCACGGGTTATGACCGGAGGACGAACGAACACGGGCGGGATGCCGCTATGCTCGTCTTCCAAAGGTAAACCTAACGATATTTATTACCGTGACGAAGATGGAGATAATCGACCAACTGGCCCGCGAACGAAGGGTGGAGACTATGTTGGCAAACATAGCCAAGAAACCCGTCTCCGGAACCCTTGAGGACTTGTGCCAGATGGTCTACCTCATCCTACTGGAGTATGACGATGCGAAGATAGAGGACTTGTGGGAACACGGGCAGATAAACTTCTTCATCGCACGGATACTTTTGAACCAGTACCGCAGCACCAACTCGCCCTTCTACAAACTCTTCCGAAAGTATGAAAGCAAAGCGACCGACATCGAAACCCTCCGGGAATGCTGAAGAGGCTTACCGGGAGTTCAAGGACATAGAGGCCGACTATGTGTTCGATCCTTCGGTGATGAACGAGGACGAGTCACGGGAGCTGGCGGTCAAATGGATAATTGACAACAAACTCAACCGGGTGGACAAGACCCTCATCCTCTTGTACGCGGATTGCCTATCGTTCCGGAAACTGGGCAAGAGGATGGGGTTCTCCCACACCGCAATCCGGGACGAGATCGTGAGGATAAAGCGAATCATCCTGGACGAGTACAACAAACTGCAAACAAATGGAAGAAAAGATTGAGGCCATCCGCAAGGTCATCCTCAAGCGGAGGCCAATCATAGAGATGGCGGCGAAGATGAACACCGACCCCCTGCAAAGGGCGTGGTATGACGGACGGGTCACCGGCCTTATGGATGTGTATGACCTACTGGGGTCATCCCTTGAGTCCATCAACATTGAACTGGAGGACGGACGATGAGCAACAGTCTTGTATGTCCGGGCGATGCTTGCCCGCTCCGCTTCACTTGCGTCCGGTGGCAGAACTGGTTGGATCGTGAAGACGATGATGACTGGTTTGAGATGGAGCCGGATTACCACAACGGCACTTGCAAGAGTTACATCCAAAAGGAATTCTACGGACAATGAAACCCTACACCGATATACTCCTTCTCGCCCTCGTTGTCATTTGGATAGTGGATGTGTCCGGCTTCACCCAGTCCTGGATGGATGCACTATCCCGGTGGCTCAACCGACAAGTCCGTCCCGTCAAGCCGTTCGCTTGCTCGTTGTGTATGACTTGGTGGACGGGCCTAGCCTACTCCCTCATCACCGGAAACATCACGATCCCGATAGTGGCCTACTGCGCCCTGCTTGCCTATCTCTCGTTTCCGATTTCACAGTTGATGATATTTATTCATAGCACCTTGTTGAGATGGATGTCACCGAAATAATGGACAGCATCAAGGCCCTTCCGATGTATGAGAAGAAAGACCTCGCTTACAAGGTCATCCGGGAGATAGACCGGATCGAGAAGATGGAGTGAGTGACACAACGATGGGACACCGTCCTCTTCACCGCCATCCGCGTCACGGGGAAACCCTACACCACCGGCTCCCGCGATGCCCAGACGGTACTCGTCCGCGAGATAGCCGCCTGGAGGATGATGGACGAAGGATACTCCATCTCGGACATCGGCAGGGCGATGGGCAAAGACCATTCCACGGTGTCCTACTACGCAAGGATGAGGAAGGATGCGGTGGCCATCCCGATGGCGTTCCGCGAACACCTCACGATGTATGGCAAATTAGTACTCGCACTCAATGACAATGACTGACGAACAATTCAACGCCCTCGCACAGTATGAGGACAACTACAAGACCGCGATAGACCTGGGTTACTCCCGCTATCCCGGTCAGGCAGGGGTCAACACAATGTTCAACATCTACCGCGACCTCACCAACACCCGGACGAATATGAACCGCTCCTGCTCCGTGTGCATCCTCCATCTCGTCCAGAAGGTGGGGAAGCTGTACTTCGCGGAGAAGACCCGCAGGGAGGAAGAGGCACTCAAGGCAAAGGCCGTGGAAGAAGAGAAGACCGAAACCAAGCCTAACAAGGCCAAGAAGACCCCCAAGAAGAAATGACCTACAACCTCGCAAACGATTTCCATCGGAAACAGTTCCTCGCCCGGTCGGAAAACCTACTGGACAAGGGGGCCGTGGTGGAGCTGCGCGAGGTCACCGGAAGGAGCGCTGGGCAGAACCGATACCTCCATCTCGTCATCGGTGTGGTGGCTATGGAGACCGGGAACACCCTTGAGTTCACGAAGGAGGTCTACTTCAAGAAACTGGTCAACCCCGACCTCTTCTGCGTGGAGAAGGAAGACCGCATTATGGGACGGGTGACCTTCCTCCGATCCTCCCGCGACCTCACGGTGGAAGAGATGTCCGAAGCCATCACCCGGTTCAAGAGGTGGAGCGCGGAGAACGGCATCTACATCCCGGAGCCTGAAGACGCAGAGAGGCTCAAGGACATAGAACTGGAGATGGGACGGATGAAGTCCTACCTCTAACGAGAAAGTGTCTAAAAACGAAAGGAAAATGGCAAAGAATAGAGATGAAAGAGGCCGATTCGTCAAGGGGGTGACACCTGATGGTGCAGTCCCTTTTAGCGAACGGACTGCGAAGGAGATGCAGCTCCGTTCCGCAGAGGCGCGGAAGGAGAACCGCATCGTTGCCGATGCACTCCGGAGGGCGTTGACGGGCAAAGACCCGGATACTGGTGACCCCTACATCGTTGCCATCGCAAACAAGACCGTTGAGCGGATGAACAAGCAGGGGGGAATCGGTGACCTTCGTGTGGCAGCGGACATCCTCGGTGAACTGGAGCAGAAGGTCACGGAGAACATCACGATGGAGATGAAGTTCAAATTCGGTGACGAATGACCTTCGTAGGATACACACCATACCCCCACCAAAGGGCGGTTCACGATGCGATGAAGGATGCGTTCCATTCGGGGCGCATCTTCGTGGTCAAGTCCAAGCGACAAGTCGGCAAGACCACGATGGCAGAGAACATCCTTCTCAAGGTCGCGATTGAACACAACCGCACACTCTCTTGTCTGGTTGAGCCTACCCTTGACCAGGCGAGGCGGGTCTACAAGGAGATGGTCAAGGCCATTGACGAGACCCCGGTCATCAAGAGGAAGAACGATTCCCTCCTTGAACTGGAACTCATCAACGGCTCCACCATCATCTTCAAGTCCGCGGAGCAGAGGGACAACCTACGCGGCTTCACCGTCACGGGCATCCTCGTTGTGGACGAGTGCGCCTTCATCCAGGATGACATATTCGACATCCTCCAACCGACCACGGATGTGCATTCCGCTCCGATCCTGCTGATAAGCACCCCCAAACTCAAGCAGGGGTTCTTCTACCGCTACTACTCCGCAGGGTTGACCGGGGACAACCCCGGAATCGTGTCCATTGACTTCAACCAGTACGATACATCCTTCCTCCTTCCAAAGGACAAGTTGGAACAGTACCGCACGATGATGCCGAAGGCGCAGTTCACAACGGAGTATCTGGGCAACTTCCTTGATTCCGACTCCATCCTCTTCTCCAACATCAACGAGTGTGTCTCCACCCCCACGCAGGGATGGAACGAACTGTATGTGGGGATAGACTGGGGATCGGGAGCCGGTGGGGACTACACCTCCGTCTGCGGGTTAAACGAGCGCAGGGAGATGGTCTTCATAGACTACTTCAATGACAAGTCCACCTTTGAGCAAGCGAGGTACATCGCAGACCTTCTCGCGCTCAACGGGGGCAAGGTCAAGAATGTGCTTGCGGAGTCCAATTCCATCGGCACTCCTATGATTGCGCTCCTGAAGGACGAACTGGACAAGAGGAACAAGCGGGACATCTCCCACCTCGTCACCCCCTTCGTGACCACCAACTCCGAAAAGGTGCGCCTCGTCAACCAGTTGCAAGTGGCCCTGGAGCAGAAGGCCGTCACCCTCCTTGATGACCGCGGACTCCTTGTGCAGCTCTCCGCATACGAAGCCACCTACAACCCCAAGACGAACAATGTCTCATACAACGCCCCGCAGGGTCTGCACGATGACAACTGCATCTCTACGATGCTTGCCCTTGATGCGCTTGAAGGAGGTCGCAGAACGGGCGTATACACACTTGGATTTAGAAGAAGATGAACATCATTGACAACTACCGGAAACTCCCCATAGGGAAATACATTGACATCGTCAAACTCTGCGAGACGGAGATGGACGAGGTAGACCGAAAGGTCAAGATTGTCGGCATCCTCACCGGACTGACCGATGACGAGGTACTGGCATTGCCCCTCACCGACTTCACGGAGTGTTGCGCGAAGGCGAGGTTCATAGACCAACCCTGCCCGGAGACACTCATCCCGTCCGTCTCCAAGTCCTACCCCGTGGGCGTGTTCAACCTCGTCCCGGTCACGGATATGCGGAAGGTCACAACGGCCCAGTACATTGACTTCCTCTCCTTCTCAAAGGACAAGGAACACAACATCGTGGAGATGCTGTCTTGCTTCCTCGTCCCGAAGGGGATGGACTACAACGAGGGTTATGACATACTGGATGTGCATAACGCCATCAAGGAAGAGATGTCGGTCGCGGAAGTCCTCGCGGTGCTTGCTTTTTTTTTCGGATCGTGGACTCGCTCACTTCACTCTACCCTGTCCTATTCGGAGCGGACGGCAAGAAGACTGAAGGACAAGGGGAAGAGGGCGATGATGATGGAGCGGATAGCGGAACTTCGTTCCACGATAAGTGGGGTTGGGTCTCCGCGGTAGACCGGGTGTCCCAAACGATGCGGACGGAGTGGGACAAGGTGTACAAGATGCCAGCGATGGAGTTCCTCAATGTGGTGTCCTACATCAAGGACAAGACGGAGGAAGAGAAGCGGGAGATCGAGAAATGGAAGAAACGAAACTAAAATATTTTAACAATGGACAAGTACAAGATTGAACTGACGAAGGACGGCAAGTTCACCGTCAAGACGAGAGACTATTTTTGGCAGAGGTGGCATCCGGAGTGCGAACACATCGGTGGCGAACCAGTAGTCCGTGACACCATTGAGGATGCGCTCCGCACCATCGGCTCGGCTTGGTGGAAGGAGTTCCGCATCATCGTGAACTCTATCGGGGTGTACTGATGGCAGACGAACTGATTGAGTTAAAGAGGACGGAAGCCGTCCTTATGCAACTTGCGGAAGAGGTGCGGATGGGGTACATCAAGAACCTCGTCCGATCCGGTCATCCCACCTATTTCGGACGGGATAGGCTCACCGACACCATCACCGCCAATGTGACCGTGGACGGGAATTCCTTCTCCGCGACCCTGCGGATGAACAAGTACTGGGAGTACCTTGAGGAAGGAACCGGCCCCGCCCGTGGGCGTGACAAGTACTGGCCCAATTCATCTGCCATCGCCAAGTGGGTGGAGATAAAGCCAGTCATCCCCCGACCGGATTCAAGCGGACGGATTCCCACCCCGAAGCAGCTCACCTACCTCATCTCCCGGAAGATTCACGATAATGGCATCAAGGGAACGCACGATCTTGAGCGGGCGAAGGAGGAAGTGATTCCCCGCTACTACGCCCTCATAGAAGAGGCCCTCACGGCAGACATCGGTGACTATCTCTGGAAGATGATTGCGTGGTAGCCGTACCGCCCTGATTACAACGGGGCGGTTTTTTATATTTCAATCCAAAATCAATCGTT
>CAMJRT010000002.1 GCA_946408295.1 uncultured Bacteroidales bacterium | reverse complement strand
CGCCTTCGACCGCAGTGCCGATGACGGGCTCGAAGGTTTTGCCTTCGTAGTCCGGGGTGTAATCGGAGGCGGCGACCAACGGACCCACCACATCCCAGAATGAAGGCGTGCTTGCTTCTTCTTGCGGGGCGGATTCCGCATTGTTCTGCTCCTCCGCGCCGGGCTCTTTCCGGCAGGCTCCCAAGGCAATCGCCACGGCAGCCAGCAAAGTAATGCTAAAGAATGTCTTTTTCATAATGATATTGTTAGTAATTCTTTTATTTCTCCCAGGCGATACGCCAGTTCGGAATGGTGAAATGGGTGCCGTCCAATTGCATTTGGTCACCGGCCCAGTCCTTTGCATTGGCCCCTTTATAGATATATGCTTCTCTGAATGAGTCAGCGAGTGCATCATCATCTGCAGGGTTGATAAAATCTTCTATTTCTGCCACAAGGGTAAGTCTGTGCCCGCCTAATGTTATGGTGGAATACTCTGTCCCTCTGTCATAGACGGCGTCCGTGCGGAACATCAGCACGGGTTCGTTCCACATATCGACGGCTTCGTGAGATTTCCAACGTATCGAATCATAAAAATACGAACTGGGTATTTCCGCCATCGCATCTGCCCAATCGCGAGGTCTTCTTGGTCCGTCCCCATTCTCCAGCGGCTGCATCGCATAGAAATCCGGCGCATAGCGGGTCACCATTTCTTCTTTCGCTATATCCTGAAGCATAATGGGAACATTACCGAATTCAGAGGACGAATAGGATATTTTCGTATTGTCGGGAACTTGGGGATAATGTTTCCAGAAGAAATACGGAATATTCTGGTTATCCATACTGATGGGATACAGGAAACGGAAAAGAGGCTGCTTTTTATTGATAATCTGGTCCTGGTCGATATAGGCAACGCTGAACGCCTGGGTAAGATTGCGCGCGTCTCCCCATCCCAAGGTTGTCTGCACCATCTCCAGAAGGTTCCAATGGGTATGGTCAAATATGTGTTTTACCAGTTTCATAGCCAAAGACCTGTTCCCCTCATCGTCGTCAACAAAAGCATTTCGCCCGTTTCCATATTGGATACGAATGTAAGTGGCGGCGCGGACGGCCTGCGCAAAACTCGGCAGACCGTTTACATATCCGCTGGCTGCCTCCAATCCTTCAAAGGAAATCAGTTCCGCTATCGGGTTTGCTTCACAAGTGTTGTCCAAACCAAGCCCGCCCGGCCGGCCCGCTACATTCATGACAACCCAATGATGTCCTTTTTCGTCTTTCAAAACGCTTCCCAAGGAATAATGACCGACTCCCGTAAAGTCGTCCCTATAATTGTGCTTCTGGGGGTCGTTGACAACCGTACCCATCGTGCGCTCCGGACTGTGTTTTTTTACATCAGTTACCGGAAGGATGTCGCGATAATACCGATAAACCTCTTCGGTCCCGGGAATGGCCTGGTCCGCCGCCGGCGTTCTTCCGTCGCTGGCAAGGTCTGAGGCAATGGCATAACGCACGATGTAACGGGGATTGCCATCTCCGAAGAAGTCCAAATAAGAGACTGACTTCTTGTTCCTGACATCAAACTCCTTGATGTCCTTGGTCGGCTGATTCTTGTTAACCATCTGCACTTTCTGGTCCGTATAGGGACTTGCCGTCTGCATATTGGAGTGCTCGCCGTTCCCGTTCACGAACTTGGCCTGATACACCGTGGCATAATTGGATGTCGGAGTCCACCAGGAATAGCCCTTGTAGAGGAAATGGAGGCCTTCGCCCTTAAGTTCCGCGGCAATACCCTCAAGGTTTTTGCCCATTACCAGGTAGTCAACACCCTTTTCCTTCCATTTTACCGCCACGTTGTTCCAGAAATTGGCATTGTTATACTTGACATTGTTGGGGCTGAAATCGTGGAAGATGGGCAAACCGCTGGGCCCGAACCAGCCCACCGTGCTGTAATTCTGAATGTTTTGCGACCATTCGGTGGGATAGCACAGGGCAAAGAGCAATTCCGCAAAATTCTGCATATGCTCCTTGCTGGTCTTCAGGCCGGTAGGAAACGCGTATTCTTTGTCGTGACTGCTCGTGTATGTCCAGATGTTCTCCTTGGGAAGCGACCCCACGCACATCCAGTGGGAATCCTCCTTGCCCTCAGGACCGAACGCCGGACGCACGCATACCCAGTATTCCCTTACGGTATCTGAGTTAAGACGGCTGATGACATCGCCGAAACGGTAATAAGCGGCGTACGAGAATGAGCCGTTGTCGCCGCTCTGCTCCACAGAGCGGTAGATAATCTTGGACAGGTGCGGGACGGACGGAATCTCCACCTTCACCTCCGCCCAGGCCGTCGTGCCGTCCAATCGGGTATAGGTGAGCGTACCGATTCCTTCCTGGGTCCAGGTATAACTGACCGTATGCTCGTCGATGGTGGTCACATTTACCAGGTCGCCAAAACTGCGGGCGGCCGCCGCGGGGGAGTTGCTCTTCACAATACGGGTCTGCTCGTCGCCTTCGACCGCAGTGCCGATGACGGGCTCGAAGGTTTTGCCTTCGTAGTCCGGAGTGTAGTCAGAGGCGGCGACCAACGGACCCACCACATCCCAGAACGTTACCTTTTCCTGTTTCGGTTCCCCTTGCGCCTCTTGTCCGCCCGGGCTGAATGTTTCTTTTTTGCAGGAGTCTGCCAAAAGTCCGATGGCGCACAAGAGTGCGGCCCATGGTACAAACTTCAATGTTTTTTTCATAAAATAAGGTTATTGATAATTATTGATTATTCATCGGGACCGGTGATTTCGGGCTCGGCCTCCAAATCGACCGGGCCATAGTAGTCATTGTAGCGGTACACATCCGTAAATCCGCTGATGGCGTGTTTTACGTTATACCTGCCGTCGGAAGCCAGGTCCTGGCCGGACGAGTGGCGAATCACCCAGCGGTATGCGCCATCGTTGTTGAAGAAGCCGATATAGTTGGCGGTATTGCCGCTCATAGAACGACAGTCGAGCGTCAGGTTCCGAACATCATTTTCTGCGCGGGAATACTCGGCGTGGTGCATATTGTGTTCAATGTCCGCCGTCCCTTCCGTATAGACCGCCTCGAACAGCGTGCAAACCCAATTGAATGTATTCCAGATGTTGCCCCGGTACAGGAAGTGAAGGCCGTCTGCATCCATACGGTTCAAGAAGTTTTCCTTTTCCACCCCGAAGACCGTTTGGAAGAGCCCCATATCCGTCCAGGCCTTTTGCACCCTTTCCCAGAAATACCGGTTGTGGTACTGTATCTGGTTTTTGTCGAAATCCGTAAAGAACGGCATACCTATATCATAAAAGGCCGCAGTACGCTTATTGTACAAAGATACATTCTCCTCCCATTGGGCGGGATGCGCGATGGCATACATCATTTCCGCCAGATTTTGCATATTCTCGTTATCCCGGCTGATGCCGCTGTTGGGAACATACCATTCCCGTCCCGTTCCCGCGAGTTGCGCCACAAACTTGTCGGGGACCGTATTGACGCAAATCCAGCGGGAAATCTGCTTCTGTTCGGGGCCGAAAGACGGGCGCACGCAAACCCAGTACTCCGTCTTTTCTTCCGGCAAGGTGCGGGCAATCACATCGCCGAAGCGATAATAGGCGGCGCCCCGGAAGCAACGGTCGTTGTAGCCCATTTGCTGGGCGGTCATATAGACAATCCCGGATAAATGGGGCATTTGCCGGATGTTCACCCGGACCGTCGCCAGAGAGGTCCCGTCCGTGGTCCGGGTATAGGTGAGGGTTCCCACCGCCGGATGAGAGAAGGTATAGGCGGGGGTTTCCGGAGCAAAATTCTCCAGACCGACCAGATTGGCAAAACGCGCGGCGGCGGCAGCCAGGTCATTGGTCGGTACGGCCCGGTCGTAGGAACTTTCATCCCGGGGAACGCCAATGGTGGGCTCGAAGGTTTTGTCCTTGTAGTCCGGCGTATAGTTCTCCGGATTGGTCAGTTGCCCGACAATGTTCCAGAAAATTTGTTCGTCGTCTGCACCCGGAGCCGGAGCGGGAGCCGGGGCGGGGTCCTTCGCGCAGCAGACGGCCGTCATCGCCATCACCAGCAGCAGATAGATTCTATAAAAATGTTTTTTCATATCATCCTTGGTTTTTATTCTCTCCACAAAAAGTAGTCTTCCATCGTTTCCGTATAAACGGAGCCGTATTGCGCGTGGTTATAGATGGATACGTGGGAACCGTTTGTGGTTTTGGCCAGTTCCTTGTACAGGTCATATATCGTAATCTGATTGTTCTCGACGATACAATCGCGGAAAGTCCGTGCGAAAGCATTGGACAGGTACACGCCCAACTCGCGACTGTGTACGTCGGCCTTGCTGGGTTCATACGGATTGGCGGCCGTGAGCACCAGTACGTCCGGGATGCCGCTGAGCGCCTCTCCCCAGCGTCCGCTGTAGCAGGTCTCGATGGCAAAGAACATCCGCCGGTACTGACTCTGCTCCTGCATAGCGGTGACGATGTTCTTGATTCGCTGTTTGCCGAAGTATTTGACGGCGTCCTCGTCTCCCCAAAGCGGGCCCTCCCGCTCACCGCCGTGTCCGCTCCAGAAAAAGAGGATGTTGGAAGCGGCGTCCGGACGGATGACGTGGGGCAGGCGTTCGCTGCTCTTTCCCGTCATTATGTCGGCCAGGTCTTCCGGTTTAAGGTCCGTGAAGTGATAGTCCACCACGGCGTCTTTTCGGACATCCTCTCCCATAATGCCGGCCTCTCCGGCTTCTCCGCCGCCCCGTTCCACGAAGATCTGTCCGGGATAAACGTTCCGGGGATTGTCGTACAGGTTGTCTTCCACGATGAGGACAATGTGGTCGTCGTCATAGCCGCTGTGCCGCAGCAATTGGTACATCGCAAAGGCGTCGGCCTGGTGCCGGTAATTGCTCCAGGTGGTGGAAGGGCTCACCACCACCGCCCAGCGACTGCCGACAGGGCCGAGGTCGTGGTCCACGGGGGTGTCGTCATTGAACTTTTGTTCCCAATGCTTGTCCCGTTCCCACATAGCGGTGACGGAGGCCTCTGTGTTGCTGCCCTCCGCGGAGAGATAGCAAACGGGTTCGACAGAGTCGGCGTCCTGGCCCATAGCCCATAGCATATAGGTGGTATTCAGGGCGCTTGTATAGTTGTCCTTGGCAAAATCCAGCTTGCCGGTGGCACCGCTCAAGGCCACCGTCCTGCCGGCCCGGATTTCGCTGAACGCCCTTGTCAGTCCGGCGGCGTCCCACTGGGTGGCTTCTCCTTCCTTGGAGGCCACGACGGAGCGCATATGGTCTGTCAGGCCGATGGTATAGGGACTCTGCAGATACTGCACCTGCTTGCCGTCGATGAGGCAGCGGTCTCCATTGACCATCCGGTGCGTCTGGCCCAGCGCCAACAGGCAAAGGGCGTCATACACCTGCGCTTCTCCCCGGTAAGGCAGCCGCCCGTGGAGTTCTTTGTAACTCTGCGGGTAGCCCAGGTTCATCGACCCCACGGGGGTGACGCCCAGGTAGAAAGAACGCCTGTCTTGCCAGGCATTGATGACCCGTGACTCGTAGCAGGCGTCTGCGCAAATGGGATAAAGATGGGGGAAGTCCACCAATTGGCTGCAAACTTCTTCGTACAGGTCGGGATCCAGCATCGCGACCAGGACAAATACTTTTTGCCCCTGTGCACCCGCTTCGGCTTGCTGCAGGAAAGGACGCAGATCGCTACCCCGGGTGTAGCCGTAAGGCACTTCCACGGCCATATGGACCTCTTGCTCGGTGGCGTAGAAGGCAAACCAGTCCTTGAACGACTGCCCGTAAGTGTCGTTGCTGCATACCATAGCCACATCCGTGGCGCCGACCGCGCGGGCGGCGCCGATCATAATCTCGCATTGGGTGATGTCGCTCTCCGTGAAGAACCACGCATAGGTTTCTTTGGAATAAATGCGCTGCAATTCCACGCTGGAGCAAGTGGGCATCAGCACCGGCAGGCGCTCGGAACGGGCATAGCGGAGTATGTGCTGCGCATTGTGGGAATAGTAGGGGCCTATAATGGCGTGGCAGGTATCTTCGCCCGCTTTCGGATGGGTGAGTGCATAGCCCAGGACATCCAGGTCTTCCGTATCTTCATTGTGATAGCGTAGATTCAGCCTTACGGGGTTGCTTACGCGGCTTTGGGCAAGCGCAATGGCGTTCTGCGCCATCTCCATACTCTCCGTCCACTGATCCATTATTTCCTGCGGCAGAATCACATCCACATTCAGGACCACTTCCTGAGGGGGTATTCTCCCCGGTAAGCGGATCCGGCCCCTTGCTGCAGGAGAAGATTCCGACGCCCAGCGCCAGCAAGAGCAGTATGTCCATCATTCCCTGTTTCATAAGCCTGTTTTTTGGGGGATATTGTCCGTACAGTAACCGTCCCAGCCTCCGTGTACCTCCATTTCGGGCATCCTGTCGCCCCGGACCCAGCGGACACACCATTGGGACAGGGCCTTGCCAAAGTCGCGCGTAATGATAAAGCGGCTGGCCAGGGACATAGGACGGGCGTCCAGCAGGAGGGAGGTGAAGGTGGTTTCCGGAGCGTCCATCAGGAAATAGTCCCATCCGGCATTGGCTGCGCCGAGGTCTACTACGGCATAGGAATTCGTTTGCATATTATAGGCCAGTTGCATCATATTGGCCCACTGAAAGGCGGCTTCCAGCGCTGTGGTCTCATAGGTGGAAGAGAAGATGCCTTCGCTGGCTTCCGTGGAAAGAGGATAAAGAAAGACATTATCCTTGCTTTTCAACTCCTTGGAAAACACTTCATAAAGGCTGTCCCGATGGCTTACGATCTGCTCCGAGTACAACCGGAAAAAAGGAAGCGTCGTTTCGTCCGGGCCGGTCGCTTTCATATAGGCGCAGAAGGCTCGGGCTGAACCGGCTGCCGAGATGTTGAGTCCGTGGATTTTCCCGTCAAGGAAATAGTCCGATGCGGCTTCCCGGACATCTTGCTCGTTCACCTTCATCACCAAGATTTCATCGCCCTCCTTGAACTGAGCATAATGTTCGTCGAACCACTCCAGCATATAAGGCTCCGTTATCACGATCAGCCGGCGTTCATAGGGCTGGCCGGAGAACGGGTTGGCGTTGTCTTTGAGCCAGGAAGTCAACTGGTTAAGGGTTTCCCGATAGGTGTCGGCGGAGATGAACCGTACATCCAATGCGTCCGCCTCGGGAAACGCTCCCTTCTTTTTCAGGGAGTATAACCCGCTCATAACGGCGTCCGCGTAGCCGTTGTCTCCCAGTTGTCCGGGAGCAAACAGGACCATCACCTGAGCGGCGACGCCCGTTCCTTGCGTGGCCGGCTCTTCCGGCAGCAAAGATTTCTTGCTGCAGGACAAGGCCAGGATGACCAGAGTAATGATATAAAGGGTCTTTCTCAATGTGAATCCGTTTTAAAATATTCGGCCAGGGTATTGTTGTTTACGCTTCCGTACCAGTCGTAGTTGTACATCATAGCGTGGGAGGCGGTGGTGTGGCGGGCCAGTTCCGTGTATAGTTCGTAAATGGTGATATCCGGATTCTTCTCCACCCGGTCACGGAAAACGCGAGTGAAGGCGTTTGAAAGGTATGTGGTGCCTTCCAAAACGTCGGCGTGCGACTTCTCGCCCGGAGCACAGGCCGTGAGAATTATAAGGCCGGGGAATCCGGTGCAATACTCTCCGACTGAACCACTGTAGCAGGCTTCCAGGACAAACAGGAGTTTGCGATAATTGTTTTGGGCGTTATTTAGCAAGGTGCGGATTTCCCCGGAAGTGACATAATTGTCGCCCCACTCCATTACGCCATCATCGGCCCCGTGTCCGCTCCAGAAGAACAGTACGTTGGTCCCTTTGCCTCCCCGGACTACTTGCGGGGTGCGCTCTGTAATATTGCCGGAAAGGATATTTCCCAGGTCTGCCGGGGTGAGTTTACTGATTTTGTAGTCGTTCACCGCTCCCAGATAAAGGTTTTCGCCCTCTTGAAGTACGTGCACCACTCCCGGGAAAGGATTTTCAGGATTGTCGGCCAGATCGTCTTCCGTAATGAGCACAATATGGTCGTCGTCGTAGCCGGCTTTCTTGAGCATACGGTAAATATCCAGAGCATCGGCCTGGTGGCGATAGTTATCCCAGCCAATAGATGTGGCCATCACGACGGCATAGCGGTCCTGAAGAGGCTCATACGTGACGCCTTTGTCGCTGAGGGAGCCTTCCCATCCTATGTAATTCACCTCTTGGTTCCACAACTGGTCCATAGAGGATTTCTGCGCGTGGTCGCTCCGGGTGAGGAATTCCACAAAGTGGAACGCGCCGTCGATGAAGCGCCAGTGTCCGTACCAGGTGCCCAACTGGCCGATGTGGGAATTCTTGTCGAAGACCCAGGCACCGGAGGCTCCCGCCATGCTGGGGATATGTCCGGAACGGATGCCGTGGAAGCCTTTCGCAAGGCCCACCGCCGTCCAGGAGAGGTCGTTGCCTTCTCCATCGCAGGCATCCATTACGTTTACGATGGCTTCCCTGACCGTCGCTAACTTGGCTTGCTCCTTGTGGGCCAGTGCAAGGGCCAGCAGGGTGAAACTGTCATAGAGTTGGGCGTAGCCACTGTGAATTTCTTTGCCGCTCAAGGCTCTTTGGACGGCAGGGAAACCGCTCTCGGGGCTGCCGGACAGCGCAATACCTTCATATTCGTGCTGTAGCAGGCCATCAATGGCGGAACTGCAGGCAATGTCGGTGCAGTAGATACGCGGGAAGCAGCCTTCCTCGTCCTGGGTAATCCCTTCTTCCGTCAGAATCTGGTCCAGCCAAAGCAAGTCCTCGATCGTGGAGGGGACGAAGAAAATGGCGCTCACAAATTTTGTAATCATTGCCTGGTTGTTGATGGCGCGGATTTGCTCTCGCAAACTTTCCTTATCCGAATAGGGGTGAGAATACACTTGCCCGAACTTGAGTTCCGTAGCCAGGAAGGGCAGGTATGCGTTGAAGGAGGCGGCGTAGTCGTCGGATTCGTCACGACGCGAGAGCAGTAGGACGCGGCTCACCCACATTTGCCGGGAAATGATGGTGAGGATGGCCTGGCACTGGGCTAGGTCGCTTTCCGACATAAAGAACACATTGGGCTTCGTCTTATTGCTGCCGGAATAGATGCGCTGCACCTCCGCCGATGTGACGCTCGGCATAATGACCGGCATCCGCAAGGAAAGGCTTTCCGTAGCCACCAGACGGGCGTTGCAACTGAATTTGGGACCGATGATGGCCGTGTAGGAAGGGTCGTGCGTAATCCGTCGCACTTCTTCCTCCAGGTCGGGCCTGTCTTCATCTATCCACTCCAGGTCCAGATTGACGCGTTCCTGAAGTCCGTCCTGCGCACTTGCTAGGTTCTGCATCGCTTGCCCGGCAATAGGTTTTTCCGTCTCCCAAATGCTGTGGGGCATAATCACCGCCACTTTGTAGGTGGTGCCGGACGCTTCTTGCGGCAGGAGTTCTTTCCCGTTGCAGGCACACAACGCCAGGGCGGCCAGGGCGATGAGCATTCTAATACGCATGGGTGGCCTCCTTTTCCAAAGCGGTTTCCCGGTACTGGGCTTCCCAGGCCTTGTATTGCTCCTCCGTGAACAGACAGGGACTAGCCCGCATTATCAGGCGTTTTCCCACCGTTGCAAAGTAACGCGGGTTGTACTGGATATAAACGTGGCCGGTCGACAGGCCGAATTCTCGGTGCGACGGCCAGGATTTCCCTTCCAGCCATTGGCAGATATAGTCTTTGACAATGCCTCCCAGGTCATAAATGAGCGAGAAGGGGAGTATGTCGCAGAATGCGCTGCAATCTTCCCCAATTCCTATGGAAAAGACGAAATAATTGTTTGAGAAGGCGTAGGCGCCCATTCGGGACGCCCCGCACACCGGCGCCAATATCGTCTCGATATCCAAGTCCATTCCGTGGGTCCCGTTTATGTAGAGATAGGAGAAAAGTTCATCCGGCATATTGGTGCCGCGATAACTGTCAGAAAGGACAAGCCGCTTTGCCTCCTTTTCGGCCGTGTCTGAATAGCCTGCCTCGATGCCGTCTGCTACGGTATCCATCATACGGTCTCCATCCAGGGCTTTGATGACACACACTTGACTGAAACCGGCACACAGGGCTCCTGCCAGCCAGGCGCCACCATAGCGCTTGAGTTGCAGGGTGGAAACGCCGTTTTCCAGGGTTTGACGGCTGTCCAGCAGCAGTACACGACCCTTTCCCGGAGCCAGGGTTGGAGCCAGGGCCTCGTACTGGATGCCACAAAGAATAAGCGTGCCGTGTTCTCCGGCACTCTCTTGCCACTCTTGGGCAAAGATACGGGCCTGGTCAATAGTGTCCGGCCTTAGCAGACGATATTTGACTTGAGGATTATCCGCCACACTTTCCATAACGGCCTTGAGAATGGCGTCGTCATAACCGGCCCCGGAGAAACTTGCGCCAGGAGAGAACAACACGGTAAGTTCTTTGCTATCAAACACTTCTTTCTTCGGGTTGTCTTTCTGACAGCCCGAGATACAAAGCACAAGCAGAAGCAGCGCCGCCATATTGAACGTACGAATCATTCGTGGTGGAGTTGGAATATAACTTACAAAAGTACAAAAATTGTTCTTTTTATGCAATAGATGAACGAAATAACGCTATTTTTGGAGACATCTCGAAAAATTGACACGGCTCCCGGCAGCGTCGTGTTGCAAGAAAATGAAGAGGTTTACAGCAATATGTATCGCTCGAAAAAGTCGACGTAGTGCTTGTTGTGCAGGTCCGTTCCGACAAATTCGTACAACCCCCGGGCGTCCAGCATTTTTGCCCGTTCCTGCACGGCGCCGCCGTAGAAGCCTTCTTGGGAGCCCAGGTTCCGTTGGAAACAGACGCCCAGTTCCTTGAGGCGGAGATAATCCTCTTCGTTCATATAGAGGTAACGCTCGGGGTGGGCCAGCACGGGCTGATAGCCCTCGTCCAACAGTTTTTTCATTTCGTCAGCCGGGACAATGTCGCCAATCTTGAGAGGATTGCTGATGGGCAGTTCCACCAGCAGATGATTGCCTTCCCAGGGCAGCAGCCAGCCGTTTTCCCGGACGATGGGCCAGGTCTGCGGAATCAACCGGTACTCCATCGAAGGGACCAGGTCCAAGGGAACGCCCGTGCGGGAGAGCTCTTCGCGAAGAAGGTTGCAGGCCGTTTGCACGGTGTCGGGCGTATTTCTGAACGAAAAAGAACTGTGTGAGGTGCAGATGGCCCGCTCGTACCCGAACGCTACCAATTTGCCCGCCAGAAAAACAGCCTCTTCCAGCGTCTGCGCCCCGTCGTCAATCCCCGGCAGGATGTGGCAATGACAATCAAATTTCATCGTGTACTTTTCTCCGCAAAGATACGGCTTTTATCCTGTTTTCTCGAAAAAATCATAACTTTGCATATCGCTTGTCCGATGGGGCGGGCAAGATAGTTAAACGCTTCACCACTAAAATAATTGTATGAAAAAATCTAAATCCCGGGAGGTTTATGTTATGCCTAAGTCAAAAATCGTCAAAATGTCGTCCGGCCACTCGATTCTTGCCGGTTCCAATGAGAGCATCAGCGGGGATGACCTCAAGCGCAAGGAGCAGTTTTCGGATGTCCCTTTCACGTTTATTGCCCTCGCGGCAATGTTGATGCTTGCATCCTGTTCGATGAAAGAAGAGCCCAAGGCCGATGAGCAACTTCGTCCGGGCAAGGAGTGGGTGTTCGAGGCGACGACCGAGGGGGGAGACGAGGCAGGCAAGTCGGCCGCAGCACAGGCCGGGACCCGGACGGTCGTGCAAAGCGACGGGACCAGCGTTTGGTGGAGCGCAAACGAGGAAATCAATGTATTCTACGGTGACCGGGAGAGCGCCAAATTTGTTTCCCAGAACAGCGAACCGGTCGAGAAGGCCCGTTTCAAGGGGACGCTGGAGTATTTCTCCGGCGATACGGAAGGCACCACATCTCCCGGCATCTGGGCCGTGTATCCCTATAGTGCCGAGAACAGTTCGGACGGCGAGAGCGTGACGACCGGCCTGTCTCCCTGGCAGACGGCCTGCGCGGAGAGTTTTGCCGACAGGCAGTGGCTGACCCTCGCCCGCGCGGAGAATCTATTCCTGTCGTTTCGCGCCGTGTGCGCCGGCTTCCGCTTCTCCGTCACGAAAGAAGGCGTAAAATCGGTGACTTTCAAAGGCAACAACGACGAAGTGCTGGCCGGAAAGGTAAAGTTGGGGATGGACGAGAGCGGATGCCCCGTCATTCTCAACCATCTTACCCAAGAGAAAGAAATCACGCTTTCCGCCCCCGCCGGTCAGACGTTGCAGACGGGTACTTTATATTATATGACCTTCTTCCCGGCCAACTTTACCGCCGGCTTTACGGTGACGTTCAAGACGGAAACCCAGCAGGCGACCGTCGTTTACAGCGAGGCGAAGGACTTCAAGCGCACGCAGGTGCACAGAGGATGGGACTTCGACGAAGATGCCGAATATACCGACATTCCGGAAGAAGATTTTGCGGGCGGTACCGGCACGTCCACCGACCCGTACCTCATCGCAAACGAGCGCCATCTTGAAAATATGATGAAACTTTACCGGGACTCCGAGGCTCCCTCCGACAAGAATTCGTTCAAGTACTGGTTCAAAATGACGGCTAATGTCAATGCTTCCGGCATCGAGTGGACCCCGATCAACAACAGCGGCAGTTTTTACAAGGCCATTGACTTCGACGGGGGCGGCTACACCATCAGCAGCCTTACGACCGACGGCACCTATGCCGGTTTTGCCGGCGTCCTTTATGGTTCCGTCCGCAATGTCACTTTTGACGGAGCCGTTATCGGCGGTACGACCAAGAAGGGTGTCGTGGCCGCGTTCCTGGGCACGGATGGTATTCCCGCCTCTTGTGAAAATGTCATCGTCAAGAACTCCACGGTCACCGGCGGAAACTTTTCCGGCGGCTTTGCCGGACACGTCCGCACCATCGAGAGCGTAGAGAATTGCTCCGTGCAGAACACCACCGTCACGAGTACCAGCGGTCACGCCGGCGGCTTTGCCGCTTATGCGGACATTTCCGGCACCGACAGGTATGAGGTGCCGGTCCGTTTTGTCAATTGCCACGTGACGGATGTGACCGTCAATCAGGATTACGCCACTGCGGGCGATGCTGTGGTTACCGGCGGATTTATCGCTTGCGCCAATACGGGCGCGGGATTTACCGGCTGCACGGTCAAGGCGACCGTCTCGGCTACGAAGGCTGCGCTCAAGGATGTGGGCGGCTTCATCGGCCGCGCCAGTTATGCCTGCCCGACTTTCAAAGACTGTCAAGTGCTGCCCGGCTCTGTGGTCACCGCGATGGGCGCCCACGTAGGCGGTTTCGTCGGATATTCGATGGTGGCGGCGTCTTATACTAATTGTTCCAGTGTGGCGGTAGTCAACAATTCCTCGGAATATACCGGCGGTTTCGCGGGTTATTCCGCCGGCGCCTCGACCTATACGAACTGCGCTGCCAGCGGCAATGTCTCCGGTACCAAGCACGTGGGCGGATTTGTCGGAACGGCCGAGAATTCCGGGTTTACCGATTGTTTCTATACGACGGGTACGGTGACGGAAAACTTTAGCGGAAAGGCTCAGAGCGGCGGTTTCTGCGGCTTGGCTACGACGGGTGTCTCCTTCCGAGGCTGCGCCGTCAAGAATGCGTCCTTTCTTTCCAATGCAGGTACCTATGTGGGCGGTTTTGTCGGTCAGCAGGGCAATTCCTACACCGGCGGCAACAATGTCGTTGCAACGCAGTGCCACGTGGAAGGCACGTCCGTAACCGGCAGCACCAACTGCGGCGGCTTTGCGGGCGTTCAGTATGACCACATCTCTAACAGTTATGTCTCCGGCGGCAGCGTGACGGCCGAGGGCGCCCACTGCGGCGGGTTCAGCGGCTTTGTCCAGAACGGAGACCTCCGGAACTGCTACGCTACGACGGCTGTTAACGGCGGCACTTACGCACAAGTAGCCGGCTTTGCAGGCATCATCTATATCACGGATATCTCTTACTGCTATGCCGCGGGTTCCGTGAGCGGCTCCGGCTCGGACCGAGGAGCGTTCATCGGCAAATGCGACCAGCAGGGGTCTGCGCCGATGGCGGATGTTTCTTACTGCATCGGCTGGGATGCGTCGCTACCTTTGTGCGGGAACAATACCTTGGGAGCCTCTATTACCCATTGCTACTGCGGAACGGACGGAACGGTTTCGTCACAAGCCATCGCCTTGAGTTGGCCTGCGACGGTATGGGACTTGAGCGGCAGCCTGCCTGTGCTTTTGGATACGCCCCGCCGCATCAATGCCATTTTTGTCGGCGACAGCATCACCTGGCAGTGGGCGGTTACTTCCCGAACGGATAACAAAAACAATATACTCATTAGCATTGATCCGCTTCCGTCCTATATGACCATCAGCGGCGACAATGTCACAACCCGCTTCCATCCGGGCTTCTTTACCGCCAACGGCTATCTGGACAAGGGCGTCAGCGGCCAGAATACGACCCAGATGCTCGCGCGTTTCCGGAAGGATGTCGTGGACCTCAATCCCGTGGTGACCGTCATAATGGCGGGCACCAACGATTTGGCGCAGGGTGTGACGAAGGAGCAGATTGTGGCCAATATCTCCGCAATGGCGGAAATGGCGGACGCGGCGGGCATCAAGGTGGTTCTCTGCACGGTCACTCCTTGCAACGAGAGTTACTCGCGACTGTCCAACCCCAAGACCAAAGGGGCCCATATCATCACCTTGAACGGGATGCTCAAGGAATATGCGGATTCCAAGGGTTTCTCCTGGTGCAATTATTGGTCATCCCTGGTGGCGGACGACGGCCTGGCCCTTCATCCGAACTACTGTCTCTACGACCGGCTCCATCCCGGCCCGGCCGGCTACGATGTGATGGAGGCCATCATCAAGCCCCTCATCGACAGCCTGCTCTGATGCGGCTTGTTTAAACTAGCGCTTTGTCATCAATTCTTTCTCAATCTCTTCAGGAGATGGCAGGGTGTGCTTCAAATCATCTGGTAACTCTTCGCGGGTAAGCGCATATTCAGAAATTCCTATGGGCCGATTGATGGTGGATAATGCATATCGGGCTAGCACGGAATTTTTTTCCTTGCAAATGAGCAGGCCGATAGCCGGATTTTCAAGCTCTGTGTTTATTAGGTCATCCACCATAGCGACATAGCCAGCCAGCTGACCGAGATCGGGAAAATCAAATTCTGTTATCTTGACTTCAATGACGCAATAACGATGTAGCGGAATGATGTAGAATAGCAGGTCGATGAATTTCTCTTTTCCTTCAGTCAGCAGGCGATACTCCTTGCCGACAAAACTGAAGCCTTTTCCCAATTCAATCAAGAAGCTCGTGATATGGTCTATCAAGGCGCTCTTCAACTCAGCTTCCTGGTATTTTTCTTTACCTGGAAGGAAAGAGAAATCGTAAGGACTCTTCAGGAGTTCTATGGCGAGTTCACTTTCCGGAGTAGGCAAAGTAAGCTCGAAATTGGTTTGAGCGGTGCCTTGACGCTCGTAGAGGTCTGACGAGAGGAAATTTAAAAGAACTGCTCTGCTCCAATTGTTTTCAAGGGATTTTCTCGCAAAGAAAAACGCTTTTCTGGCATCCCCTTTCACCTTGTCAATGATGCATAGATGGTGTGTCCAAGGTATCCGAAAGATAATTTGTGATTTGTCGACTTCTTGTTTGTGAATGGGCGAATTGAAATCGTCAGCATCTTGCTGATGATTTTCAACAATCTGATTGTAAAGAAGATAAAAGTAATGGGCGTATTTAATCGTTGTCTCGGACATTCCACGATTCAGGCCGAGAGTCCGCCTTAAATCTTTACTGACATTCTCATAAAAATAGCTGCCATATCGATTCTCATACTTGTGTCTTTCTATATCTTCTCCGATTGACCAATAAAAACGGAGCATCTCATCATTGACCTTTACGGCAGCCTTGATTTGGCTTGAGCGATACCGCTTAGCCAACTCCAAAATCCAAGAAGCGTATTCTTTATCCAATTGTATCAGTTGCTCCATAATTTCAAAACGGTTCGGGGGTGATGCGGTCGAGGAAACGGTACGTGGCGGCTTCGGAGAGGTGCATCAGCGAGATGGGCAGGGGCTCGATGACGGGAAACGGCATGGCGCTGGATGAGTTTGCGGGGGCCTGGCCCGGGGCTGAGTTTGCCTCTAGGCCTGACGAGGCCTTCTCCAAGTAGGTTTGGACGGACTCCAGGTCCGCGATGGTGCGGGCGAGTTTGATGATGCGCGAGCAGGCACGGGCGGAAAGTCCCATCCGGAGCATCAGTTTTTCAAGGAAATCACGGCAGGCTGCATCGAGCGGGCAGTACTTGTCCAGTTGTTTTTGGTTCATCTGCGAGTTCGTGAAAATCCCCTCGCCGGCAAAGCGCCGGCGCTGAATCTCCCGCGCCAGCGCCACCCTTCGCGCTACTGCTGCGGACGGCTCGCCCCGCTCCTTGCTCATCAGCCGGGCAGGTTCCACCGGATGGAGCCAAAGTTGCAAATCGATGCGGTCCATCATCGGACCGGAGAGTTTGCTCAGATAAGCCTGACGACGGCCTTCCGAGCAGATGCAGCGGTTTCCTTCGCCATAATAGCCGCAGGGGCAGGGATTGGTGGCCGCCACCAACATAAAGGAAGCAGGAAATTCCACTTTCGAGCGCAGGCGCGAAATCACCACTTTGCGGTCTTCGATGGGGGCGCGCAACGACTCTGTTACCCGTTTGGGCGCTTCGCAGAACTCATCCAGAAAGAGCACGCCGTTGTGCGCCAGGGACACTTCTCCGGGAAGTACGGCGTCGCTGCCGCCACCCAGCAAAGCCGGGAGAGAGGAGGTGTAGTGCGGCTGGCGGAAAGGACGACGGCGAATCAGTCCCTCGCTGGAGATGCCCGAAACGGAGTAGATTTTACTCGTTTGCAAAGCCTCTTCCCGCGACATTTCGGGCAAGATTCCTGCCAGTGCCTTGGCTAAGGAACTTTTCCCCGCGCCCGGGGGGCCGACCAGAATCACATTGTGGCAACCGCTGGCGGCGATTTCTATCCCTCTTTTGGCGGCATCCTGGCCGATAATGTCCGCAAAATCAGGGTAAGGCGAGGGAAGTCCGCTCTTGGCTTTGTCATCCGGCTGCTCTTCTTCGTGCGCTTTCTTTGTTTGCAGGCGGTGGCGCACCAGCAGATCGGATACCTCTTCCTGCCCGCCCGCAATGCGCAATACATCGGTCAGCGTATCCACCGCATAGATGTTTTCTTCCCCATAGTCGTAGGCCTCCAACGCCGCCGCGTAGGGGAGTACCGTCCCCTTTACGCCCAGGCTGGCCGCCATTTCTACAATGGGAAGGGCCCCCTGGATGGTCCGGATGTGCCCGTCCAGCCCCAGTTCTCCCACAAAAAGCAGTTCGCCCAGTCGCGGCAGCAGGGCCTGTTCGGAGGCGGCGATGATGCCCAGGGCGATGGGCAGGTCATAGCCGCTTCCTTTTTTGTGAAGGTCGGCCGGCGCCAGATTGATGACAATTTTCTTGCCCGGGATACGGAAGCCCAGCGATTGCAGAGCCGTCACCGTCCGCAACAGGCTCTCTTTGACGGCGACATCAGCCAGCCCGACCAGGTGAATCCCAATCCCGGGGGTGATATCCACTTCCACGGTCACCGGCACCGCTTCGATGCCGATGCATTTTGCGCTCAAAACATTTACAATCATACGCGTTCGTTTTTTGCGCAAAGATGCGGTTTGCAAAAAGAAAAAATGCCCGGAAAAAGAAAAATTTTTCTTGACTTTTTCAAAATGCGGAAAAACTTTTTCGTGTTGTACGATTTGATAGTCCAAAAAGACCTATCTTTGCAGGGTTACCTCTTGGATTTGATAAATTTGCTGTAAATTTGCACCCTGCAAAATATTACGAGATGAATTTTAACGGAATCATTATCGGCGCGGCCGTCTTTGCTTGTATCGGCATATTCCATCCGCTGGTCATTCGTTGGGAGTACCGCTGGGGCTTATCCTCGTGGTGGATTTTCCTTGCCATCGGTCTCATCAGCCTTTGCCTTTCGCTGTTTGTCGAATCCTTCATCGCTTCCACGATTGCCGGGGCGGTGGCCTTTTCGAGTTTCTGGAGCATCCACGAAGTGTTCAAGCAGGAACAGCGTGTGTTGAAAGGCTGGTTCCCGGAAAATCCGGCCCGCCATGATTATTATCAGAAAAAGCGCGAAAAATGCTCATCTTGCCATCGAAAAATCTAAAACAAATATCAATTATGGCAAAAATTTACGAATTCAAGACCCTCTCCAACAAGGGCAAAGAAGTGGACTTCGCACAGTTTGAAGGCAAAGTCCTGATGGTTGTCAATACCGCATCCAAGTGCGGTTTCACCCCGCAGTACGACGGCCTGGAGGCCCTCTATCAGAAGTATAAAGAGCAGGGACTGGTCATTCTCGGCTTCCCTTGCGACCAGTTTGCCGGCCAGGAGCCGGGTTCGGACGGGGAAATTGCGGAGTTCTGCCGCCTCAACCACGGCGTCACCTTCCCTTTGATGGCCAAATGCGAGGTCAACGGTCCGAAGGCCGAACCTGTTTTTGAATATCTGAAAGAGCAGGCTCCGACCGAAGAGTACAAAGGCCTCAAGGCCAAGGCCGCTTCTACTCTTTTCAAGGCTATGAGCAAGAGCGCCGTAAAGAAGAGTGACATTCAGTGGAACTTCACCAAGTTCCTCGTCAACCGCGACGGCTCCGTCATCAAACGCTTCCCTCCCACAACTACGCCCGAAGACATCGAGAAAGACATCCAGGCGATGTTGTAGGTCTACATCCTGAATCTATTTTCAGTAGAATACAAAAAGAACAATCGCTTATCGGATGAAATGCATCGGCTCCCACGGTTCGTCGCCGCGTCCGGGAGCGGGCTTGCCTTCCGTGGCTTTCAACAGCCAGGCCATATTGTTGGCCAGCGCCCTCATCGTTTGCATACCCTCTTTGTCCAACGCCGCCTGGCCGGCTTCACGGCCATAGACGATGTTCCAATATTGGGAGGCAACCACCGGCATATTCATCATCTGGAAGGGCATATTCAGCGCCTCGAAAGCGGCCGTGGCACCGCCCCTGCGGCAGACGGCAACGGCCGCGGCCGGCTTTCCGGCAATCTCGCCGCCGTTGGAATAAAATGCACGCTGGATGACGGACAGCACGGCGCCGTTCGGCTGGCCCCAGTAAACGGGAGAGCCCACAATCAGCGCATCGCATTCCGCGAATTTGGCGCTGATGCTGTTGCAGACATCGTCGTTAAAGACGCACGCTCCGGGGTTCGTCTTGCATTTGTTGCAAGCGATGCAGCCACGGACGGGCTTGTTGCCAATCCATACGGTCTCGCTGTCGATTCCGTTTTGTTTCAACTGTTTGGCCACCTCGGCCAATGCGATGGACGTGTTGCCCTTGGGACGCGGGCTGCCGTTGATGAGTAGTACCTTCATATCTTTCTTGCTATCCTTATGTTCCAATGCCTTCGCTCCGCTTGCCGACAGCAGGACGCCGCCTGCCGCCAGCGCCGATTTTTCAATGAAATCCCTACGGTCCATATTCTTTACATATTGATTTCTGCAAAGATAGGAAATTTTTCTTTGCTCGGGACCTGAAAAAATTTGGCAAAACTATGTTTTAGTGCTACATTTGTCTATTATGAAGCGAATCGAAGTAGTGGCTGCGATTATCCGCAGGGGAGACAGGATTTTTGCCACCCAGCGCGGGTATGGGGATTTCAAGGACTGGTGGGAATTCCCGGGCGGAAAGATGGAGGCGGGGGAAACGCCCGAGCAGGCGCTTGCCCGCGAGATTCGCGAGGAACTGGATGCGGAAATCAGCATCGACAAATTCCTTTATACGGTCGAGTGGGATTATCCCCAGTTTCATCTGACGATGCATTGTTATATGGCTTCCTTGCTGACGGACGCCCTGCATCTGAACGAGCACGAAGCCGCCCGCTGGCTGACCAGGGATGAGATTCATTCCGTCAACTGGCTGCCGGCAGACGAGATTCTGCTTCCCAAGATTGTTGCGGAATTAGGGTAGGCAGAATCCTTGAATCGTCATTGGGATAAAGATAAAAGAAAACATTTTGTGAAGATTTTTATGGTGTCAAAAGAGCGTTTGCTATCCTTGTTCGCGTCCTGCTGCGGACAGCAGCCCTGTTGCATAGAAGAACTTCCGGCTTCGGGCAGCCATCGGCGCTATATCCGCCTCAAAAGCGAGGACGGGACCTCGCTGATGGGCGTTATCGGTACTTCCCTGGAAGAAAACAAGGCTTTTATCGCACTCTCCCGCCATTTTCGCGGCAAAGGACTGAATGTCCCGGCCGTGCTGGCGGTGAGCGAAGACGGACGGGAGTACCTGCAAGAAGATCTGGGGGAAACATCGCTTTTTGACCGCGTGGCCGGGGGGCGGGAGTCCGGCCATTATTCACCCGAAGAAAAAGACCTGCTTTGCAGTGCGATGGCACAGCTTCCCCGCCTCCAGTTCCTGGGAGGGGAGGGCTTGGATTGGAGCGTCTGTTTTCCCCAGCCCGCCTTTGACGGCCGGACCGTGGACTTTGACCTGAATTATTTCAAATATTGTTTTCTCAAGGCGACGGGGCTGGAGTTCAACGAAGTGTTGCTCCAGGACGATTTCGAGCGGCTCAAGACCGACCTTCTGCAAGGGGACGATAATACCTTCTTATACCGGGATTTCCAGGCAAGGAATATTATGCTCAAAGATGGCCGACCCTGGTTTATCGATTTTCAGGGAGGCCGCCGCGGGCCCATTGAATATGATGTCGCTTCCTTTGTCTGGCAGGCCCGCGCGAGTTATTCCGAGGAGTTGAAACAGGAACTCATAGACGCTTATTTGCAGGCTTTGCAGCCATTCCGGTCCATCGATGGCGGGACCTTCCGCCGCCGGCTGCGGGTGTTCGTGCTGTTCCGCAGCCTTCAAGTGCTGGGTGCGTATGGTTTTCGCGGCTATTTTGAGCGGAAAGCGCATTTTATCGCCAGCATCCCCGGCGCTTTGGACAACTTGCGAGAACTGCTGAAAACCCCCTTTGCGGAATATCCTTACCTGAATCAGGTA
>CAMJRT010000001.1 GCA_946408295.1 uncultured Bacteroidales bacterium | reverse complement strand
GACGACCCGAACGCGCTCCGGGACTTCTTCTCGGCCGAACAGCAACTTGTCCTTCTCGGAACGCTCGCTCCAATCCCTATTGCGCGGGGTGCTTCCGGAAGCATACAACTTGCGGTCCCAGCCGCCCGTGCCGCACTTGCCTGGAACAAGGCTGAGGGCGAACTGAAACGGCTCGGATTCGACGACGGCCGTATCGCGAGACTGAAAGAGGTCGTGGACAACGCCAGTGCGCCTGAAGGCGCGCGTGCTGTCATGCAGGCGCTGAAGGATGCCGGCGTCTCCAGGCAGACAAGCGAGGGCCAGGGATTCCTTAGCGCGGCCGGCGCACCGGAGAACGACGTACTGTACGGTAGCGTCCCGGCCATGGACCGCGACGCATACGACGCGCTGGCCCACTACTACTGGGCCGCGCAGCAGAAACGGGCCGCGGGCCTCATGGGCGAGGTAGAGCAGGATAGGAAAGTACGCGACAAGCGCGCCGAACTGAAATCCAAATACGGTCAGTTCTGGCATAACGCCATGGGAGAGGAGGTCGTGGAGACCGGAACTATCATCGGCGCGGACGGAAGGCCGCTCAACGTCTTCATCGCCTCCGACGAGCCGATGGAGGACGGGAAGGTGGCATACGTCGGCGAGGACGGGAGTACCGGATTCCTTTCGAGGGACCAACTTGTAGGGCAGAACGCGGATGGAACGTTCGCGGCCAACCCGGAGACGACCGTAACGCCAATCAATATCTACCTTGCGGGCCTTGTCATGCAGGATTCCCAGGTCCAGGAGGCCCAGGGCGTCGCAAACGAGGTCGAAAATGCCAACATGACACTCCGCCAGCAGGTCGCGAACCTGGAGAATATCAAGTACAAGGGCCAGTCCGGAACGATTACAAGGGCTGATGATAATGGCGCGGTATTCGTGCCGGACGACGGCGAGAACGTTCGCGTTTCGTGGTCCGAACTCGCAGCCGAGAACGGCATCCAGGAACCAGACGTGAAGACCCCGGCCGAAATGACCGTGGATGGCGCAGTCACCGTTGCCGGCCATATCCAGCGCCAGGAGGCATTGGCGGCAGAATACAGACAGGCCGCTGAAGAGGCCGGGAAGGCCGGACGCGGCGCGCTCATGGACACTGACGAGGGTACGGCATCGGTCGTCAATATCATTTCCGACACCATAGATCCGGAAAACGGGACGGCGCAGTTCACGGTCCGGATGCCGGACGGACGAATGGAGGTGACTATGGCTACGGCCATCGCGCCGGTCATGTCACAACTCCGTGGGGAGGCTGCTCAGGAACCCGCTCCGGAACCGGCTCCTGCACCTGAACCAGCGCCAGGACCTCAACCTACGGCAGGAGGTAACGCGGCGGTCGAAAAGGACTTCCGCGGCAATCCTATCCCGACGAGGGACGGGAAAGTGGACGAGGAGGCTTTCCGCGAGGCAGATCCGGAGGCGTGGGCCGCATGGAACGATGCGCTCCCCGAGGACGATCCGCGAAAGGCTACGCTCGGAACGAAGAAACGCCTGGAAGGACTTGCGAAGTCTTCCAAGTCTGCCGCCGACAAGGCGCAGAAGGAACTCGAGAAACTGTACGACAAGGGCGCTACCGACAAGGAGATCCGCGATAAGGAGACCGAGGTGCGCGACCAGCGCGCCCGGCAGAAGCGGTACGAGGATGCGATAGCGAGCATCAACAAGCGCGACCTGGACAAGGCCGAGGCTGAAAGAGAGGCCGCTCGGAAGGCCGCGGAGGCAGAGAGACTAAGACGCGAGAAGGAGAAGGAGGAGGAAGAAAAGAGGAAGGCCGGAAAGGCTCCTGACATCTCCGAGGACACCCCGGAGGCCGCGCAGAAACGCGGATACATCATGGTTAACGGTAACCGCATAGACCGGGCCACCCCGGACGCGGTTGCGGAAAAGGGCAAGGACACGAAGATCGCGTTCACGAAGTCCGTAGCCGTGGACGGCAAGTACGGACTTGTAGAGGCCACCAGGGTCGAGCCTTCGCATATCAGCGACCAGGAGAACCCCCTTCACTTCTTCGCGAAGAAATGGCAGCCGAAGAACCGAAAGCGCGCGGACAGCGCCGTTGCGATTCAGCAGATGGCGAACGGAATCCGTCCGGGCGAGATCACCCGGGGGGAGACCGCTTACGGCGGCGCGCCCATCGTGAACGAACGTGGCGAGGTGATCCAGGGCAACGGCCGCAGCGAGGCACTTCGCCGTGCATACGGCCAGGGAACCGCCGCTGAGTACAAGGCGTGGCTGGCCGACCATGCAGAGGAGTTCGGATTTACGCGCGAGCAGGTGGAGAAGATGGAAACGCCCATCCTCGTCCGCGTGCTCGACGTGGACGACGCGAGAGCGGAACAACTCGGCAAGATGGAGCAGAAGGACCTGGAATCCGGAGGCGATCAGCGGTTCAACGGAAAGACCCTCGTCAAGAAGATGGGCAAGCGGTTCGGGGAGTTCCTGGACTATCTGTTCGCCGGAGACCTCGGGGACGATGCCACGGCGCTGGACTATATCAACCAGAACGGATACACGGCCCTGCACTGGCTCCACCAGAACGGTTTTATCAACGATACCGAATACGCGAACGCGCAGGAGAACGGCAAACTGACCGAGGAGACCGTTTCCGCGTTCCGAGCCATGAGTATAGAGCCGTTGTTCGACAATGTTCCCGAAAAGGTGCGTTCCGGCTTTGAAATGTTGCCGAATAGTGTTAAATTGGCACTGCAAAGGAGTGTCGCCACGCTTTACGGACTTGATGGCGTTATCGGGGATATCCAGGACGCGCTTGCATACTATTGCGACTTCGAGACATCAGATCCTGCTTTCAAGAAGGCGAAGAACACGGAGGAGGCATGGAACGCGGTTACGGCCTGGATGCAGAACTTCCGCTTTGACGGCACATCCGAGGGCGAGGCTCACCCGAGTATCGTAGCGAGACGACTTGCGTCCGTCTTCAAGGGCGGTGTCCTTGTGGAGGGCGAGAAGAACCCGAAACGCACCGAGAAGGCTTACCGCTCGCTGTTCACGAACATCGCGAACACGATGCGCGGAGAGGGCGGTTTCATGAGCGCGGCCGAGCCTACGGACAACATCGGCGCTTACCGCGAGAACAACGTCATTACCGGAGACGAAGAAAACCAGATAAGAAATGGCAAGAATGACAACAGACCAGGCCCTGCAAGCGGCCCTGGAGCAAATGGCCCGGTCGAAGGACAAGGATCAGGTCCAGTTCGCGAAGGACGCCCTGGCGGTGTACCGGAACGAAAGCCAGCCGGAGAAGGAACAGGACCAGTAGCGCCCGAGGCTCCGGCCAACCCGGCCCCGGAGACGCCGGCCGGATTCGGCGCGAACAACAAGTTGTTTACGAAGGATGCTCGCGACAAGGCGCGCGAGATCATGCTCCGTAAACTGAAAGGCCAACTCAACGCCGGAATCGACCCGGAGATGCTGACCGCGATGATTCAGTATTGCGGTTACTACATTGAGGCCGGAGTTCGCACCTTTGTTGAGTTCGCGAAGACCGCAATCAAAGATCTCGGCGACGCAATCCGTCCCTACCTCAAATCCATGTACACCGCCGTCCGGCACTATCCCGGCATGGAGGAATACGCGAAGGAAATGACCCCCTATGACGAGGTGGAGAAGGTTGACGTGGACACCATCGGCAAGGAGGAAGAACCGGTTGAAGAACCCGTTGAGGAGCCTGCGGAGGAACCCGCCGAGGAGCCGAAGCAGGTAGAGCCCAAGTACAACGAGGGCGACACGGTTACGTTCTGGAATCCCGAAAGGACAATGCGGATCACCGGGAAGATTGTCGGTGTAAAGGTCACGAAGGACTTTGGAACGCTGTACGATGTCGAATCCGTCCTGCGTACTGAAAACCGTCCCGGAAGTAAGGAACCTTTCAACTACGTTCCACATACCTACGAGGGCGTGATGGAAGGCTATATCGTCGCGAGGGAGAAAGCGGCCGAGCCTGCTCACGCCCCGGAAGAAAAACCGAAAGAAATCAAAGAAAACCCTTCCGAATCTCCCGAAAAATCAGTAACTTCGCAAGAGGAGAACCTGGAGCAGGGAAGTCTTTTCGGCGAGCCCGAACCCGCGCCCGAAGAAAAGACCCCGGTCAAGGTAGAAACCAAAAAGGAACAAGGAAATGGACTACAAGGAAATGATGGTGCAGTACTCCCCGAAGGATTGCCAACCGACGGTAGTGGACCCGAGGGCCGAAATCAAGAAGGCCAAGGAAACACTGGCGAAGGAGAAAGGCGTGAAGCCGGAGGAACTGACGGAGGAGGACAGCGAGACCGCGCTGGCGATGTGCGGATTATGCGACCTCGACCTGATGATTCCGTAAAGAAAAACACCAGGAACAACCGCGTATCCCGTGGCGAAACGGTCTATCCAAAGACCCCGGCCGCGAGATTCAAGGCGAACATGGCCGCGATCCGCCTGCTCAAGCAGATAGAGCAGGAAGGACGTGAGGCTACCAAGGAGGAAATGGATGTCCTCCGCAAATTCACCGGATGGGGCGGCCTCGGCTCATTCTTCAACAACCGTTATTCCAATGAATACCGCGAAATAAGCGCGGTCCTCACTACCGACGAGATCCAGGCGGCGGAGAACTCTATCAATACCGCATACTACACCCCGGTTGAAGTCATTGACGCGATGTGGGATATCGCGAAGAAACTCGGGTTCAAGGGCGGTTCCGTTCTCGAAGGGTCTGCCGGTATCGGCAATATCCTCGCATCCATGCCGGAGGCGATCAGCAACCGGAGCGATATCCAGGCCGTAGAACTTGACCCTATCACGGGAGGTATCCTTCGCCTGCTCTATCCGGACGCGAACGTGCTTATTGACGGATTCGAGAACGCGGACATTCCCAACAACAGCGTGGACCTGGCAATCACCAACGTTCCGTTTGGTGACGATATCCGCGTGTATGACGAGAAGGAGAAGGACCTTACAAGGAAGTTCGGAGGTCGAATCCATGACTTCTGTATCGCGAAAAATATCCGTAAACTCCGTGAGGGCGGTATCGCTATCTTTATCACCTCTCGTTCCACGCTTGACAGCACGAGCAAGACACTACGCAACTGGATCGTGAACGAGGGCGGTTCCGATGTTATCGGCGTGTTCCGCCTCAACAATGACACGTTTGAGGGAACTGGCGCGACCTCCGATATCATCGTGGTCCGCAAACGCGTAAACGGAGAGGTGTCTCCGGACGCAATCAATATCCAAGACACATCCGTAGTCCGAAGGGAAACCTACGAGGCCAGCGACCGGAACAACGAAACGACTGAGACCAGGGTGGCCATGGAAATCAACGACTATTTCGCCGAGCACCCTGAGAACATGGGCGGCGAGATGGCCTTCGGGTTTGAGAAAGGCGATACTTACCGGCCTGGTAGTTCCGCTTTGTGGCCGGCAGAAGGAGTGAGCCAGTCCGAACGCCTGGAGAAATGGGTTTCCGGTTTCCGTCAGCAGGTCCAGATCGCAAAGAGAGAGACTACCGCGGAGCCGGAGCGGTCAACCGCGAAGAAGGAAGGGCAGATCGTGCTCGATTCCAAGGGGAGACCCTGCATTTCGAGAATGGGCAAAGCCGTCCCTATTGACGTGGACGACAGGAAGGTAGGAGGATATACCAAAGCGCAGTTGGTCCGCGATTATGATGCGATCAAGACCGCGCTCGACGATGTTCTCCGCTATCAGTTGAACAACGCGTCGGACGAAGGTCTCGCTCCGCTCCTCCGCAAACTCAATTCCGCATACGACACGTTCGTATCGCGGTACGGATACCTCAATAAGAACCGCTCGCTGAAATTCCTCCGGAACGACGTGGACTTCCCGTCGATTGCCGCACTGGAAAAGTACAGCGAGAGGAAGGGCATAGACGGGAAGGTCACCGTGAAGGTGCAGAAGACGCCCGTGTTCAGTGGACGCGTGCTCGGCCAGAAGGCCACGCCGACCCCGAAGGACGTGAGGGACGGCGTTATCGTGTCCATGACACAGTACGGACGCGTTGATATCCCGTTCATCGCCAAAGCGCTCGGCCGAGACGAGGAATCCGTCCGAAAGGAAGCCCTGCAATCCGGCCTCTGCTTTGAGAACCCGGAGAACGGCACTGTTGAGGTGGAATACGAATACCTCTCCGGCAACGTCCGAGAGAAACTGGCCTACGCGGAATCGCACAACGAGGACGGAAAGTACGATGCGAACATCAAGGCGCTTAAGAAGGTTATCCCTCCGGATATCCCCGCGCACCTTATCGAGTTCTCCCTGGGTTCCGACTGGCTCCCGGTATCTCTCTATACCGAATATGCCAAGGAGAAGTTCGGCGTGAACAACGATTTTGTCCCTCAGCATTTCGGGGGCAGTTGGGGCGTTTCCGCATCCTACTACGGCCAGGGCAATGACAAGAACATTTCCGGAGGCGTCAGGAGCACGAAACTCGGCATAACGAAGACCGGCGTAGATCTCATGCTTGCCGCCATGAACAAGCAGACCGTCAAGTTCTCCATCACCATCAAGGAGGACGACGGGACCAAGCGGACCGAGACCGACAAGGAGGCGTCCCAGGCAGCCGCCACGAAGATTGACGAGATGCGGGACGACTTCAAGGAGTGGTGCCGGAAGCGGATGCTGAATGATACGGAACTGTCCGAATCCATCTCCAGGACCTACAATGACACGTTCAACGCGATTGCTCCGAAGAAAATCAGCGACATCTTCTCGCCGGAGCACTTCGAGGGACAGGTGGAGAGCATGGGCGGCAAACCGTTCCACCTCTATCCGCACCAGTCCAAGGCCGTTGTCCGCGCGACTACCCAGCCGCTTATGATGGCTCACGAGGTAGGAACCGGCAAGACATTTACGCTGATTACTACCGCTATGGAAATGCGCCGTCTCGGGACGGCGAAGAAACCGATGATCGTGGTCCAGAACTCCACGCTCGGCCAGTTCGTCAGTTCCGCCAAGGCGCTCTATCCGAACGCGAAGATTCTCACCCTCTCCGAAAGGGACCGCACCAAGGAGGGACGAGCGGAGTTCTACGCGAAGATCAAGTACAACGACTGGGACATGATCATCATCCCGCAGTCCGTTTTCGATATGATTCCGGACAGCGAGAAGAGAAAGCGCGATTACATCGAGGCGAAGATTGACGAGGCCCGGCACATCCTTCAGCAGGCCATCGCGGCGAAGAACTCCGCGGCGCAGAAGCGCCTGGAGGAAGAGATCAAGGACCTGGAATACGAAAGGGACTTCGGAGAGAAACGACCCAAGAAGAAGTCCAACCGTGACGCGAAACGCGAGGCCAAGGCGCAGAACAACGCAAAGGCACGCGCGCAGCAGCAGTTGGACCGCAAGACCGATGACGTGTCCGACTTCGACGACATGGGCGTAGATGCGCTCCTTATCGACGAGGCCCACAACTACAAGAGGCTCGGATTCTCAACGTCTATGGCGCAGGGTGTCAAGGGTGTTGATCCAGCCTACTCCAAGAAGTCTGCCGGCGTTTACCTCAAGACCAGGGCTATCTTCGACAAGGCTGGCTGGAAGAACGTGGTGTTCGCAACCGGAACTCCTATTTCCAACACGGCGGCGGAGATCTGGACCTTCATGCGGTACATGATGCCGGACGAGATGATGCGTGAACTGCACATCTACTACTTCGATGATTTCGTGAGTAACTTCGGGAACATCTCGCAAAGCCTGGAGTTCACCACGAGCGGCAAGTTCAAAGAGAACAACCGTTTCGCATCGTACACTAATCTCCCGGAACTTATCCGTATCTGGTCCTCCGTGACCGATACCGTCCTTACGAAGGATGCTGTCGCCGCAAAGGCTGATGCGGGTGAGGAAGTCGAGAAGTTGGACGACAAGGTTCCGGTCATGGAGAACTGGACGGACGATGAAGGAAACGTTCACAAAAACCAGGCGCGGGACATCTATCTTCCGCAGTCTCCGTCCCTTATCCGCATCATGAACGCGGTCCGCGCCAGGCTCGAATGGTTCGAGGGCCTTACCGGAAAGGAGAAACGGCAGAACAGTTCCGTTCCGCTCGTCATGTACGGCCTCGCGAAGATGGCCGCTATCGACCCCCGGCTCGTTGACCGAAACGCGGCCGACGAACCGCAGTCCAAGACCAACAGGGTTGTAGAAGAAGTGCTCCTGGCGCTGAAGGACAGCGAGAAGTACAAGGGAACATGTGCTTTGTTCAGCGACAATTTCAGGAGAATGGAACGGTCTGAAGGTCGGGAATACGAGGCTTTCAACCTTTTCAACGAGATAAAGAGGAAACTCGTGGCGGCCGGAGTTCCGGAGGACCAGATCGTAATCATCAAGAGCGGAATGAGCGTGCAGGCGAAGGAGAAGATCTTTTCCGCCGTCAATGCTGGAGAGATCCGAGTTATCATGGGAACCACCGCGTCGCTCGGAACGGGCGTAAATATCCAGGAACGTTTGTTCTTTGAGGCTCACCTGGACGCCCCGAACCGTCCGATGGACTATACGCAGCGCATGGGTCGCATCCTCCGCCAGGGCAACCTCCACAAACAGTGGGGTATCCCGGTGCGCGTTGTCCGCTTCGGCGTCGAGGATTCGCTTGACGTTACCGCCTATCAGCGGCTTTCCACCAAGAGCAAGTTCATTAACTCCATCATGGACGGCCGTCCGCTTATTGAGAACGGCATGGAGAACCGCGTCCTGGAGGAAGAGGAGGAAGGCATTTTCGACAATCCCGTTGCTGTCCTTTCCGGTAGCCAGTACGCGATGCTTAAATCCGCCGCAGAGCGCGAACTCCGCAAACTTCGCGGAAAGAAGGAGCAGCACCGCCAGGACCAGATATACATCGAATCCACCCTCAACTACAATAAGTCCGCGATTAAGAACCTCAACGACAGGATAAAGGAATCCGAGAAATGGCTTTCCGTTATCCAGGAGAAGTTCCCGGATGGTAAGATTGACGAGATCGTCATTGAGGGGAAGAAGGTGACGACGGACGAGGAAATCGCCGCCGCGTTGAAGGAGAAGATTTTCGAGCCGTTGAAAGCGGCCGCGGAGCAGAGGAGGAAGTACGCGGAGGCCAACACCTATGAGCGCAGCCGCGAGGAATACAAGGAGTTCACTATCAAGGTGAACGGCGTCCTTGTACGGGTGCTCGCGCACATTAAGCCGGAGGAAGACTGGAGGACCAGAAAGGTATCTATCAGCACGACCGTCCGCTACCAGGCGAGAGAACTCGGCATCGACGAATTTTCAGCGAGAAAGATGCCGAACGGCATCAACGGTGTTAAGGATATCATCAATGACTTCCTCGAGAACGTCGCGTCAGGCGCGCTCCAGGAGGAGAATCTGGAATCCTACCATGCCCGTATCGCCAAACTGGAGGCCGACAACGAGAACATGATGGCCCGCCGCGGCAAGCCGTTCGCCGACGAGGATAAACTTGCCGAGCAGGAGAAGCGCGTTGAGGAACTCACGCAGAAGATGAAAGAGGAGATGGCCGAGAAGGAGGCGAAGTATGCCGCCCAGGCATCCGGCATTGACGGTTCCTCGTTCGATCTTGACGCAGCCGCCGAAAACTTGGAGGATAGTGAGGAAGAAGATAGTGAAGAAGGGGACCTCTACCGCGCCTACGATGAGCCAGAGGTTCCGGATCAGAACCGGGACGATGGCGAGGGGACTTATTTCCGTCAACTTACAGATCCGGTCAAGATCGCTAAACTTGAAAAGGAGAAAAAGGTCCCGGTCTATCGCTCCGCGCTGTTTGTCCCTGACCCTAACGGGAACGTAGAGTTTGACCTCCTGGACGGTAAGGGAAAGCAGAGGGGATTCCTCTATCCTCCCATGTCCGTAAAGGTTGACGGAAAGTTCCGTGATCCGCTCGTCCCTGGAACGTATGACGAGGCCGAGGAACGGCCCGACCTTGCTACCGATGACGGATACTTCTGGCTGGTTGACGACAACGGAGACAAGATGAAGGTCGCGTATGCGCCTTATCTGCACAACCGCGTGACTCCGCTGAACGAGCAGTTCTCGGCTGCTTATCGGAGAAATCTTGTGGTTATCCGGAGTCTTGTTCCCAAGAGCGAGCTGGAAAGCAACTATTCCGCTGAGAAGTCCCGCAAGTCAACCGGCATGCACGATTGGCCGTCCGGTACGGTATCTAACGCACTCGCAAAGGAGGGTAAGGACACCCGTAAGGTTATCCTTTCCAGGTGGGCGAAGATTGGCGAGCCGGTTTCTTATGCCGAGGTGGCAGACGAGATTGTTGAACTGATCGGCGACCGAGACCTTGCTTTTGAATACAATGTGGTGTCGCCTGGTCTCCGAAAGGAATTGCAGAAACGAGGTGTCCGCTTCGAGGGGTGGCACGGGAATAAGCCGAAGAATGTTGACGAGATTATCGCCGGAATGCAGGAGAGTGTCTCACGCCGTGGCGAGAACCTACGCAACCCGATTGAGCGCGCATCAGCCATCGTGAAGATAAACGAGATTGCGGCCAAACTCGGAGTTAAGTTCGAGGAAGACCCCGACCTGAAAGCGAAGGGCGTTTTCTCACCGAAGACCGGGAAGATCCGCATCAATATAGACGCGCATAGGGACACCGCAGACCTGGAGGCCACCCTTCTCCACGAAGCCGTGGCCCACTATGGACTTCGTAAACTGTTCGGCAAGGACTGGAAGGAACTTCGGATGCGTCTTTACGAGCAGGCGTCCCCGGAAATCAAGGCGAGGGTTGATGCAATCGCAAAGGCCGATGGGCTTTCCACCGAGGTCGCGATGGAGGAATACATCGCTCAACTCGCCGAGGACGGACGGTTCGACCAGCAGGAGGAATCCTTCTGGCAAAAGGTCGTTACCGCGCTGAAACGGCTCCTTGCGAAGATTGGATTCAATTCTGGCTATCTCACCGACGAAGACTTCCGCGCCATGCTCTACGCGTCCTACCGGAATTTGCAGACCGGAGGAGCGCTGGAGACCGCCGCGAGGGTCGCTACCGCTGCCGCTCTCCGCAGGAACGCGGAGGCGTCCCACGAGGACAACGGCCCTGAGGACGAAGGCCCCGGCGGTGGACTTCCGGCCGACACGGAAGAAGACATGATGGATAGGGAAAGCGACGCGACCGCAGAGAAACGTGCCATCAAGGAGCGCGCTATCGCCGACGGCTCATTTATGAAAGCACCGAACGGCCAGCCTACCAATCTCACCGAGGACCAGTGGCTGACCGTCCGGACGAAGGCTTTCAAGGACTGGTTCGGCGATTGGGAGAACGACCCCGCCAACGCGTCCAAGGTTGTTGACGAGAACGGCGAGCCGAGAGTTGTCTATCACGGAACCGGAGAGACGGAACGAATCCGCGTATTCAATGACACGGAAGTGAAGTGGTCCGAAGCCCCGGATGGAACCTATTGGTTCGCGTCCAACAAACTCGCGGCCGATACCTACAACTACAATACCCCCGATGATATTGAAGAAGTGGGCAGCGGTGTTCACGGCCTCGGGCTCGGAACTACGATTCCGGTGTTCCTGAAAATGACGAACCCCATGGTCATTGACGCGAGGGGAGAGGGGTTTGACAATCTTCCGGCAAGATACGAGGTCTATATTGAAAAGGACGGCAAGGAGATTGACGAGTATTTCGACACATACGAAGATGCCTTGAAATTCGCGAGGGACAACGGAGGCTCGGAGAAGAACATTACCCCGGACGGAGAAGCGACCACGAACGATTTTGCAAGTATCGCGATGTCCCGAGGACACGACGGCCTTATCGTTAAGAACGTCATTGATATCGGATGGGAGGAACATGAGAATAAGACCACCAAGGATTACCTTACGGACGATTATTCCGTATTCTCTCCCGGCGCGATCAAGTCCGCGACAGACAACAACGGGAACTTCTCCACGGAAGACCCCGACATCTATCATCGTTTCATCGGCGAGAAGGGCGCGGCCAGAGCAGATGCCATAAGTCCAATTGAACGCCGTATGGAAACTGTTGAAGTCCCGAGGACTGGACTTGCCAAACTCTTCGGAAGTAAGAAGTTCCGGACGATTGAGACGGCAGTCTCGCGAGTTGACAACCTCAACATCGCAAAGAAGATGCAGGGAGAGGGGGTTGACCCGGAGAAGATCAAGCGTTCAACCGGCTGGGAAGTGGGCAAAGACGGAGAGTGGAGATATGAAGAATCCGACGTCCGCCTGAATGAAGGCGTACTGAACGAGGTCGGAAAAATGACTCTTGAGGAACGGAAGGAAAAGGAATACTCCATATCCGACGTCCTTGTCCACGACAATGAATACGATATGCTCATGGCAGAGTATCCGGAAATGAGCGAGATCAAGGTCAAGTTCTACAATGACAGTTTCTTTGACGTTTTCAACGCTACAAGGGGATATTACAATCCAGAAACGAAGACGATGATGCTCAATCCGGTCGCCGTTTTCTTTGGAAAGACCCCGGATACGAGAGACTTGACGAGCACTTTGGTACACGAACTCCAGCACATCATCCAGGGAGTTGAAGGATTCGCGAGAGGAGGAAACACTTCCGTCGTGGACAAGTATGGACAGGTTGGCGAACTAAGAAAGAGAGGCAAGGACATCCAGAACGAAATTGACTCTATAATAAATTCCGATGATGAGTACAAGGCGCTCAACGAAATGCTCGAAAAGATGAAAAATGAGCCGACCGACGAGTACCGGGAGTACAAGCGGCGGCGCGACGAGGCAGACGCTGAGTTCAAGAGGAAGCAGAAAGAGTACGAGGATGCATTTGATAGCGCGTGGGACGAGTTTACCAAAAAGAGCCGAGAACTTGACATAAAGCGCCGCAAAGGCGAAATAAGCGTCAAAGAATACACCCTAAAACACATTGAACTCGACCGCGAGCGAGAAAGAAAGATTCCGGATTACCCAAAATACTACTTTGAACCGTTCAACGGCAAAATGAGGAAGTATTCTTTTGCCGACTTGAAAGACCTCCGAGACAAGGTAAGCGAAAGAAAGGATTGGATAAAAGACAACAACGAGCGCATAAAGGAACTCGACAAGGAGCGCAGGGATATTCGTGACAGGCTTCAAGACGAGCAGTTCCGCCTCTACCAGTCAATAGCCGGAGAGGTGGAGGCTCGCAATGTGCAGAAGCGGATGGACATGACCGACGAGGAGAGACGGAACTCCCTCGCAGAATCCACCGAGGACATACAGAGGACGGAGCAGATTCTTCTCGCGGATGACGAGGCAAACGAGGCGAGAAGTCTTGCCGCGCTCCCGGAAAGAGAACGCGATGCGATAGAGAACGAGGGGATTGACCAGGACACCGAGGAATACTACCGCAGGGATCGCGGATATTCCGAGGCGAAGACGGCCGACGATATGTACGACCGGAAAACGAGCACGGTGAGCAGCGCGCTCTACACCGCCCAGGTGGACGAGTACGCACCGCTTGACGCGTTCCAGCAGGCCATCTCCGCAGAGGCGAAGAAGGAACTCTCCGAAAATGAGAGGGTCAGCAACCGGCTCCGCGAACTCGGAGGCCAGGCCATGAACGAAGTCCGCACCTACAACGCAAAGTTCCTCCAGCCAATGTGGAAGGCTATTGCCGAACTCCGGAAAGCCGTCCGCGGTGCAGATGGTAAGAAACTCTCCATGCAGGAACTCACCCGCTACGTCGGGCTTAAGTCAGGTCTTGAACGAAACGAACTGTTTGCCAAACGCGACGCGAAGAAGGATGCCAAGTCATACTACGACAAGGAGTACGAGAAACGGAAGGCGGAACTCTCCACCCGCGAGAACGAAGAAAAGGCACGGCTTAAGGCGCGGCTTGACGAGGGCATCATCAGCGACGTGACATACCAGGGCGAACTGAACGCACTCGCTATCCGGATTCAGCAACTGAAGGATAAGGCCGACGCGGACCACCAGGCGAACATCGACAACGTGGACAAAGAGACCGCAAGCGAATACCGACGGCTCTACGGAGAATACCGCCAGAAGGACTATTCCGGTCTGCTCTCCTGGTTCACCGAGGAATCCGACCTTAAACGTTCGGACTATCCGAGCCGGAAGGCTTACCAGCGTGCCGTCAATGCCGCGAGGAAGAACTACATACCCGGAGTGACCGACCTCGCGTCCGCAGAGGCTATGGCCAAGCAGATCGTGGAAGATATTGAAAGCCGCGCCGGCTCCCAGATCATTGACAACCTTTGGAACCGAATCAATGCGGCCACGAAGGAGACACTGGACTTCCAGTACCGAAAGAACATGATCTCCCGCCAGCAGAAGGCCGACATCTCCGCGTCGATGCAATACTATATCCCGATGCGCGGATTTGAGGACGCGACAGCGGAAGACCTGTACTCCTACTACATGAAGCCGAACGTGTCCGGATTCGCTCCAACCATCCTGGCCGCAAAGGGGCGTGGTACTCGCTACCGCAGCCCGTTCGGCATGATCGGATTCATGCACAGTTCTGCCGTTTCCCAGGGCCTTAAGAACGAGGCCAAACTGGAACTGCTCGACTTCGTTCGCAGAAACCCGAAGAACACCGTTGCGACCGTTACCCGCGCATGGTTTGTCAAGACCGGTGAGACCGACGCGGACGGAAAGCCTATCTACGAGGTTGCCTATCCGCAGGTCCCGGAGGGCGCCACGATTGACGAGCGCGAGCGGATCATCGAGGACTTCGAGACCGACATGAAGGAACGCAAGGAAAAGGGCGAGGCGTACAACGCGCACCGCGAGGTCCAGATGAACGGCGGCGTCGTGGCGTTCGAGAAGGACGCGCACAGGACGGAGCACATCGTCCGCGTCATGGAAGGTGGCCGTGAGTACGGAATCGTAATCAACGGAAACCCCGCAGCGGCACAGGCCGTGAACGGTATCAAGCGCCAGGGCGGATATGAGAACTTCCTGGAGATCCTTCGCGCAACGCGTCGTGTACTCTCGCAGATGTTCACTACGCTGTCCGTCCCGTTCTGGGTGTCTAACTTCCAAAGAGACCACGGACAGGGAGGTATCAACACTTTCGTTAGGAACAACCTCGGATATGTAGGAAAGTACATCATCAACCGATGGGAACTCCTTCCGCAGATGATTCCGCTTGTACTCTCCCGTGCCGAGCAGGGCAGTTTCATAGACCGGCTTTCTCCCAAGTTCGCGGATTACTACCGCCTCTACTTGGAAAACGGCGGCCCGATGGGGCAAAACCGGATCGAGACCGACGTCACGTTCAACCGGCAACTTGAACGCTACCTTCGTACGCAGCAGAATGACAAGGCGTTCATAGCAAAGGGTGCGGCAGCGCTGGCACAGTTACTCGGAGCGATTGGGGAAGGCGTGGAGACAATCACCCGTTTCGCGACCTTCGTTACCTCCATGGAGTACGGGCGTTCGGTCCACGAGGCAATCGCTGACTCCAAGGAAGTGTCCACCAACTTCGCAAGGAAGGGACACGGTCGCAGTATCTCCTGGGAGGAGACCGGACGTATGGAAACGCGTTCTGGCCGCCAACTCGGCGACACGTCCGGAAACACTTTCGAGACGTACCGCAACTATGTTGACCGCGCGCTTATCGTTTCCGCTTCGGCGGTCCTGGAACTGCTCCGCGCTGGTATTCCGTTCTTCAACGCTGCCATCCAGGGTATTAAGAACAAAACGGACAACTACCGGAAGAATTGGATCAAGGCACTGCTTGCCGACGGGACTTATTTCGCCATAGGATTTGCCATGAGATACCTTCTTGGAGGTGCAGGTGGCGACGACGACAAGGAGAAGTACGGACACACTTCCGACTATACCAGACGGAACAACTTCCTCATGCCGCTCGACCCTCTCGCCGAGGACGGAAGATATGGTGGAATGTACCACAAGTGGGCGCTTTCACAGGAATACCGCTACATGTACGCCCTCGGAGACATCACGGCGGAGGCCCTGCTGCACGAAAAGCCGTATGATGACCTGGCGCTCGACGCCTTCGAGGCGCTTGTCCAGGTGCTCCCGGCTGGGGCGGTAGATCCGTCCGCGCGTGGCGAGGCTTTCTGGATCGACGCGATCAAGTCCGTTCTTCCCGGTGTCGTGGTTCCAGTCGTTGAGGCGTTCGAGAACAAGGACTTCAAAGGCTCCCGAATCTATGACGAGGGGTTCAACGGGAACAAGGTGGACGATCCGGAATGGACCAAGGCTATTGATACGACCGGCCCCGGTTACGTCAAGACATTCGAGTGGCTTAATAAGGTTACCGGAGGAAACGAGGAGAACGCGGCAGTTCGCGGTTCGATTAACCTCAATCCGGCCATCATTGAGCATTTCGTGAAGTCCTACCTGTCCGGACCCTATCAGGTAATCGGCGGTGTCGGCGCTATTGTCGGGAAGAAGGTCCGCGGTGATGAAATCACGGCCCGAGACATCCCGGTCTGGAACCGCTTGTTTATGAACACGAACGACAATTCCAGGGATGCCTACTATTCCGGCCTGTATTACTACTTCAAGGACCTCGATAAGGAGGCCAGGAGGCTTGATACGGCCATGAACGGACACGAAACGAAGCAGGCGAAGGACTTCCGGCAGTCCAAGGACTATGCTTACATGCTTATCTTCAAGAAGTACGAGAGCAACGACCGGGAGATGAACAAGATGAAGAAGGCCGCGCAGAACGCCGGAGACGATGAGGCGGTAAAGAACGTGGAACTAATGAAGACCGATATCCGGGAGAACATCGCGAAGGAGTGTCTTGACATCTACTTCGACCGCGTGGACTGGAAGAGTTGGCTCATGGAGCCAAATAGCGGAAACGAGAACTAAAGAATTTCAGTTTATTTGTAAGGTATGAAACTGCACAACGCACATATCGTGGATTCCTACAAGGAAGAGATAGACAGCGTGAAGTACAATCAGTCGCGGATGGGCGAGGACCACGTTGAGAAGGAACTCATCGTCCGGTGCGAGAACCTGTGGAACAACCTGGACTATTTCCGCCGGGCGAGGGCGAGGGTCCTCCGCTTCGCGTATGGGGACCACTACGACGACAAGATACTCATCAAGGGGAAGTGGATGCGCCAGCGGGACTACCTCTCCGCGGTCGGCGGCCTCGCCATCCAGATCAACCAGGTCAAGAAGGTAATCAACTCCATAGCCGGCCTGTGGACGGGCGAGAAGAACGGCCCGACCGTCACCGCGCTCGATACGAACATGGAAGGGTACGGAGAGGGAATGACCGAGGTGTTGCGGGCCATCTACCGCGTGAACGGCATGAGTGTCCTGGGGGGCGAGTGGCTGAACGAATCCAACATCGGCGGCCTGTCCATAGCGAAGAACGAGTACAGCACCTACCTCGGCCGTAAGAAGAAGGAGATCTGCATCAAGAACACCAATCCGAACATGTTCTTCTTCGAGAGCGGCATGCAGGACAGTCAGTTCAAGGACCTCACCCTCGTCGGCCAACTCCACGAATTAGCGTTCAACGACCTGTGCGCCGCCTTCGCGGAGAAGCCGGACGACTTCGCGCAACTTCGCGAGTGGTATTCCACGGACGGGATGTACGGCCTCCAGCCGGACCCCGTGGACTACTCCGACGCGAACCGGTGGGAGGACATCTCGTTCAACCGCCCGCGCCAGCGGGGTTTCTGCCGGGTGATTGAGGTCTGGACGAGGGAGCGGAGACCCCGCTACCACGTCCTCGACACGAACTCGCCGGAGCAACCCTACGACATCAACGCGGACGACCGCGAGATGATACGGCAGATAGAGCAGACGAACAGGGAACGGCTCGACGAAGGCCGCAGGCTCGGCTGGCGGGAGGAGGACATCCCGCTCATCGAATACAAGCCCTATTGGTTCATTGATACATATTGGTACTGCCGTTACCTCACCCCGGACGGCCACGTTATCTGGGAGGGTGAATCAACCCTTCCCGACCGCGGCCAGCCTTACACCCTGATGGCGGTCCCGTTCACGAACGGGCGCATCGTGGGACACGCAAGCGACGCGGTGGACCTCAATATCGCGATGGACCGCGCCCTCGTCATTGACGATATGGTGAAGCGGGCCGGGGCGAAGGGCGTTATGATGGTTCCGGAGGACATCGTTCCGGACTGGATGGGCTGGGACGAGTTCGCCGAGCAGGCCACGTCCATCAACGGCATCGTGTACTACAAGCCGAGGCCGCACGGGAACACCCCGGAAATGATTTACAGCCATTCCTCCTCGGTGGATTCCTCCAATATGATTAGCCTGTTCGCGAAACTCCTGGAGGACGGCGTTTCGGTGTCCGGCGCGTTGCAGGGCAAGGCCCCGACCGCCGGAACGGCCGCGTCCCTCTACGCACAGCAGAGGCAGAACTCCGTCACCCCGCTCGCCCCGCTGCTGGAGCGGTTCCGTATCTTCATGGACGAGGTGGCGATGAAGACCCTGAACTTCGTGCAGGAATACTATACCATCCAGGACTATGCGGACGTGGTTTCCTCCAGCGAGATCTTGCAGGCCATGAACCTTAACCTCGCGCTGATGGGCGACCTCCGTTACAAGGTGGCCATCGGTCCTGGCATGGACACGCCGCAGTACCGCGACCAACTCCAGGAGGACGTGATGCTCGGCCTCAATGCCGGAGCGCTCGGGTACGGGGACTACATCGACCTTATGAACCGTCCCTACCGTGCGGAGATCCGCCGGAGGATGGAGATGCGCCAGGCGGAACTCGCACAGGCGCAGGCCACGCAGGAGATGCTTGGGAAGGAAACGGAAACGGCACAGCCGTAATCGGTGTTTTGTTGTTTGTTGTTTAGTGTGGAAAGGGCCTCGCTGTGAAGCAAGGCCCTTTTGTTATTCGTCGAGCAGTTTCGCCCGGCGCAACCCTTCACGGAGGAAGGCGAGCCGGCGGATTTCCTTTTCCTCGGGAGAGAGTCCGTCCTTCTCCGCCCGGTCGGGGGTGTAGTACCACGCGCCCTCGCGGAGGTGCGCCATGTTGTAGTCCTTCGACCAGTACTTCATGTCCACGCCGAAGTAGAACGAACGCGCCCACGAGCGGAGATTGCGGAAACCGCGCCGGTTGAGCGGCTTGAGTACCCTCCTTCCGTTCTTGTCCGGCCAGTCGATGAGATAGTACGCCCATTTCTTCTCGGCGTGCAGTTTGTCGCATGCTTGTACACCCTTTTGGTACATCCTGCGGTAATACCAGGTAACGAGCCTGGCAGCGAAATTCCTGAAAATCTTTTTCATATAACTGCGAATGAGTTTGGATCTCTTCTTGCCGCCCTGCGGTCTCCCTTCGGGATGATGAAGTGCGGCGTCTCCATTTCCCGGAAGCATATCCACAGGCCGATGGCGTTCGCCATCAGCACGTCGTCGTGGTTGCCTTCCCCAGGAGGCGCGCTGAACTGCCCCTTCTCGTTCTTCTCGTACAGGGCCATCTCCTCGATGCAGACGGGGTCGTGTTCTATCCATAGATGCTCCCGGACACAGGTGACGAGGTTGCCGATGATGGCCGCCTTGTTACCGACGTTCGTCTGGAAACCCCACCTTCTCGGCTTGCCCTGCCGGATGGATTCCGCGCTTCCCGCTCGGGCGTACAGGTTATCGTACAAGCCGCCTATCACGTCAAGTATGTAGGTGGACATGTTCCCGTCCGTGTCGCGTTCCGGGTCCTTCGTCTCCAGGGTGTTGGATTCTATGACGAGGAGCGCGTTGCAGTACCAGGCCGCGAGGCGCATGGCATCGTAGGAAAGGAGGTCGTAGTCGGTATGGTAGCGCATCTGCGCGACCACCTCCGGCTTGCCCCCGTACATCATCGCCGCCCGGTCGAACACCCGTATCACGGACCAGTCGGAGGTCTGGTTGCGGCCGCCGACGTCCACCACGGCGAGATAGCGGTCGGCTATCTCCGAATCCGGCTCGGGCTTTCTCCATATCTTCAAGTCCCCGTTGTCGGACGGGATGAAGCGGATTCCCTTCAGCACGCCCGCGCCCTTCGCCCCCTGGGAAGTGAGCATCCCCTTGAACTCCGGTTCCTTCACGTCCGCCCGGATTCGGTCCAGATGGTACACGTCGAACACCTTGGAGCCGGAGAAGGTGAAAGCCTCTATATCGTCGGAAGGGGCCTCGGAAGCCATATCGGCGTGGTCCGCGAACTCCCTGTGCTTGATACGATACCAGTTGATGCCCTCCAGGGTGGCGCCGAGTTCCCAAAGCCTCCAGAAGTACTTGCCCGGGACGGTGTTACCCTCGTAGCCTTCATCCTCGCGGTGTTTCCATAGCCAGTAGGCGAACTCCTTTTCGGTCATGTGCGCTATCGGGAGCGTGTCGTGGGGAATGTAGTACCACGGGATGAACACGGGCGAGAAACTCGACACCCCGGCCTTCGCGTCCAGCCAGCAGCGGTGGAAGTAGTTGCCCGCGCCCTTCGGGGTGGACTCGAACACCTGGATCGTGTAAGGGCGGGGGAGGATACCGCCGGTGAGGGATTTCACGAGGTCTTCCGCACGGGCCTTCGGGGAGTCCGGCCAGACCGCCACCTCGGAGAAATGCACGCCCGAACCCGGGAGGCCGCGGAGGTTGTCCGGCTCCTGCGCCGAGCCGATGCGGATGCGGTTGTTTCGTATCTGGGAACCCTGTCCGCCTTCCGTGTCGCGGAGGACGAACTCGGAGGTCTTCGGGACGAGCGACATGCGGAGTTTGCCCTTGACCCCGAGGGATTTCGCGTTGTAGTGCTGGAAGGCGGTGTTGAGCATCCGGGTGATGGACACGGCCGTACCGTTCACCTGGGCGCACACGGAGAACGAATGGGATTCCTTCCATTTGAGCGCGATCCAGCATTGGTAGAAGATGGAGAAGGTGGAACCTCCCCACTGCCGGGCCTTGCAGATGATGATATTGATGGGCTTGTTCTCCTTGCGCAGCCGTTCGCACTCGGTAAGCACCACTATCTGTGCGTAGTTGAGTTTGAACGGGATGAGGCCGGTCAGCAACTTGTCGTCAATCTTTATCTGGGTGTAGGCCCAGTACTGGAAGTCGTACTTCTCCCGAAGGTCCACGATAAGGTCCCCGACCTCGTTCACGGACGGAGCGCGTTTCTTCCACGGGTGGTTCTGGATGAACTTCTTGATGGAGCCGGCCTTCTTCAACTCGGCGATGAAGGCGTTCTCCAGCATCTCCTCGGGGACGTACTGGACGGGAATGGGGTAATCGTCAAGTTTGAGTTTGACGCGCTTCCCGACCCCGCCCTCTCCGGTCATGGGGTCGTACTCGGCGCGGAGTTTCTTCAGCCTCCGCTTGTTCTCGTTCACTATCTTATCTACCGCCCTTTGCTCGTCTCGTGTCATAGTCAAGCCTCCTTTTGAAACGGACGCAGGCGGACACGCCCACGCCTATCGCGAATGAAATGAGATGGGCCGATGCGGCGAACATCGGCAGAAGGAACATCAGGAGCATCGTCCCGATATACACCCAGCAGTTCCAGGTCCTCCACCACGGGGAACGGAAGGAGGGGGTGCGGATTCCCGCGACCGCGAAGAGGACGCAGGAGAACCCCACGAGAACATAGTCCGTGAGGCAGTAGGCGGTAGCGGAAATGATATATCCGATGGGGAGATACCACCATTCCGGCCGGGTCCTCGGGTCGAACACGGTCCAGACGGCGAGGCAGTTCAGCGCGAGGTGCGCTATGTTCGCGTGGAAGAACGGATAGACGAGCATGGCCGGGTATTCCCCCGTGTAGAGGATTTCCGGGACCTCCACGAAGTAGAAGACGGCGAGAACCGCTATTACGATATACCTTACCTGGCCCATTTTCTTGCAATCTCCTCCCGTCTTTTCTTCCTTTCGTGCAGGATCATCTGCTTCGCGGTGTTGTGGCAGATGAAATACTCCGGTGCAGGCAGTTCGACTATCTCGCGGCATACGTTGTAGAGGCCGGGCCATTCTTCGTGTCCGGCGCGGTATCTCTCGGCTTCCTGGAACAGCGCGTCGAACTTGCGTATCTTGTCGCGGTCCTTGAGGCCGGTCGGCTCTCCGGCATACATCCGCGAGAGGATATAGTTGCAGTTCCTCGCCGAGGTGTAGTAACTCGGAGCCGTACTCCTCCGCGCCTTATCAACCGCCTCCGCCTGCGTCCGGCACTCGCCGGTACTCAAGATGGCTACATAGGAATCGTACAGGGCACGGCTCATTTCGATACGAAATTCGTGTGCGATGCGACCCATAATTCTCAATTTAGAATTATTCAAATTTACTCATTTCCGGAAGCGGGTCAAATAGCGAACGGGCAAGCGGATAATCCTTGCTATTTTCGCAAAGGTGTTAATTCACAACATTTAACGTAAATGGCTGATAAAGAGGCTAAAAAGAGCAACAAGGGCAGACTCGTGGGTCGCTACGGTTCCCGCCAGCCCGACCGGAATTGGGAGGACGAAACGGGATTCGAGGACCTTGCGGGATTTGCCGCCGACGAGTTGGAGAAACTCGACGCAGACAACAAACGGCTTGCCGACCTTTACGCCAAGGACCCGAGGTTCGCGGGACTGATGAATCACGCGGCCAACGGCGGTGACATCCTCGACTATCTCCTGGACGCATACGGTTCCGATTTCGCCGACGCACTGAACGGCGACGAGGGCCGCAGGAAACTCTCCGACAGGAAGAAGAAGGAGGCCGAGGACGATGAACGGCGCAAGAAGGACGACGAGGAGTACAACGCGAACACCGCGCAGTCCGAGAAGGACTTCGGAGCCATCAAGGAGAAGTACGGCCTTTCCGACGAGGACCTTGCCGAGATCTACCACGGGATGAGGCAGAACGCCCGTGACGTCGCGTACAACAAGTTCAGTCCTGCCGCGTTGGAGCGGTACATCAAGGGCGGACGGTACGACAAGGACGTGGCAGGGGCCAGGGAGGAAGGCCAGATTGCAGGAAAGAACGAACGTGTGCGCCGCGAGTTGCGGCAGAGCGCAAAGAAGCCGGGCGAGATGCCGAACCTCGAAGGTTCTGGCGGTATCGCGAGAGAGGGCAAGGCGAAGGCGAAGCGGGCGACCGGCATGTTCGGTGTAGAGATAACTTCCACGTCTTCCGGGGCGGATTCCGGTTCGGACGGCGGGGGAGAGTAGTAAACAACTAAACCCTTCTAATATGAAGAAAATTTCTGCTGTTTTCGGTCAGACGGGTGTCGGGGTTGTCTCCGTCATCCTTGCTGCCCTCGCCTGTCTGCTGGGAGCAGACGGCGCTTTCGCTATGGCCGCCGACCTCGTTGGCGCCAACGACACCACCGGTTCTGGCGGCATCGTCAACAAGGCCGGTGACGTACCTCCTTCCGACCCGGACGACCGGGGTCTCATCACCCGTGGTGACGGTGTTGGTCCTTCCGAGACCTCCGCTACCGAAACCCAGTTCACCGCCGAGGAAATCGACCGCGCTATCGCGGAGTTCCGTCCGTTCACCAATCCGCTTGAACACGATATCGTGATGATGGCGAAGCAGGTCCACGTTACGAACCGCGAGATTACGCACTACCGCAGCGGCACCAAGATCTTCACCGCAGTAACCACCAAGGCCGTCACCTCCGCTTCCGATGGCGAATACGAGGTCATCGAACTCGAGTACGGCTCCGGCAAGGAACTCGCCACCAAGGCCGACCTCAAACTGTTCAACGAGGACCGCACCGTCCATGCACCGCTCCTTGATGGCGGCCGTTCCTTCTATGTCGTGAAGAACGACGGCTCCAAGGTCAGCATGATCGTGGTGTTCAACCCGGGCGTCACCGCGACCCACGTCACCATCCCCGCCGGCACCAAGTTGGTCTTCGGCACGAACGTCGGTCACGAATCCCAGATGCACACCGCCCCGGACAACATGCAGCCCGTCGGCAAGGTGGTCTATACCGAGAAGCGCCTGTGCAACATCGTGTTCACCGATGCGTGGAACAAGGCGAAGAAGAAGATTGAGTTCGACGAGAACGACCTCCGTCGCGACGCCCTCTACAACTTCCAGGTCGGCAACGAGATCAACGACCTCGTGGGCCACATGAGCAAGTTCAAGGTGGAGGCCGGCAAGCACATGAGCGACGAGTACGTCTATACCGCCGAGGGCATCATCCCGCAGATCTCAATGCAGTACGCCTACGACGAGACCAAGGGCATCACCCCCGCCGACCTCAACGCCATCGCGAAGTTCCAGTTCACCACCTTCTCCGTGTCCGACTACGCCCGCGCCTACTGCGGCCAGGACTTCCTCGAGATGCTGATGAACATGGACCTCACCGTCCACAAGGACATCCGTTTCGAGCGCGTCACCGAGGCTGGCCTCAGCATCAACGGCTGGCGCAACAACTTCGGCAAGATCGACTTCGTTTACAACCCGGTGTTCGACCTGCTCGGTCTGGAGGCTTTCGCCGCCGTTATCGACATCAAGAACGCCGTCCACTATGTGAACAACGGCCAGCGGACCTTCAAGATTGACATGAAGAAGGGTGCGGGCGACAACTACGAGGCCGAGCGCGACGTCTATACCAAGACCGAGTGCGTGTGCCTGAAGGGTCGCAACTCCATCCTCGTCGGTCCTTCCGAGGCCCTGCTCTCCATCTCCGACATGCTGCTGAACGTGGAATCCTACGCGCAGGCATGGGACGGCACGGCTGGCAACGCCCCGTCCGGCGGTTGGGCCGCCGGCGACTTCGCCTACCTCACCGCCGACACCACCAGCGCGAACAGCGGCATCGGCGACTTCGCCAAGGGTTCCATCATCCAGTATGACGGTACTTCCTGGAGCCTGTACGAGCGCAAGATGGTCGGTTAACCTGAACCTCAACCTTATCAATGGCGGGAGTTGGCAGACGCCAATTCCCGCCTTTTCAATTCCAAAAACAAACTTTTATGGCATCCAAGACTTACGGGATCGACGGGAAGACCGCTGCGTGTTTCCCCATCTGGAATCCCACCAAAGACGTGAAGGTCGTGCTTACCTTCCGTAACGGCTGTCTTGACGAGATGCGGAAGCGTCCCGCCACCTGCGTCGTGACCAGCCCCGTTGACCAACTCATCGTAGAGAACCATCCGCTTTTCCGCCGCGGCGTTATCCGGCTCGTCTCCGTCGGTTCGACCGCCGAGGTGGCGAAGACCTCCGAGATCAACAAGGAGGTCAAGAAGGTGGCGGAGCGCAAGGTCCGCGCCAAGGCCCGCACGGTCGTTTCCAGCGGCGTCACGGACGAGGCCACGGGCCTCACGACCTATCCGGAGGTGAAGACCCTGGGAGACGTGACGAACGTCCTTCTCTCGCTCGGCGCCAACATGGCGCAACTCCGTGACGAGGACGAGATCCTCCGCGTCGCCACAGAAGACTACAAACTCATCTTCCCCAATTACGAAGGCTGATGAGACTCTACCTGTCAGAAGCGATTGAGTTCGTCCGTGCGAGGATGGACGAGTTGTCGTACAACAACGACGACATGATCGTCCCCGCAGACGACGACCGCAACTTCGACAACACCGTCGAGAAGTTGCTGCCCGAGGCCGCCGAGTTCGTGTACCGCGCGGCTCCGGCCGGACTTCTCGAGCCGCAGGGGGAGATTGCGGTTCCCGCCCCCGGCACGCAAGTGGCGGGAATCCTCTCCTCCGCGCTGCGGCAGGACGGCTCCATAGCCGTAACAATAGACCTTGACGGGGGATTCCTCCGCATGGTCTCGTTCAAGGCGGGGGATTCGGACATCTACGTCACCGGGACGGTCCCCCACGACAGTCCCCAGGCGCGGATGCAGGCGAACCCCTACACCCGCGGGACGTATGACGCCCCGGTAATCGTCGAGCGGAAGACCCCGCGCAGGCTCCACCTCGCGTACTATTCCGTCCGTAACCGGGCGAACGCGCCCGGGTTCATCATCGAGAAGATAAACAAGCCGTACTACTCGGAGGACGAGGGCGGCAAGAGCATATTCAGCCCGGACTTCCTTTCCCTCGCGGTCCTCAACCGCCTCACGGGGATGGTGCTGGAGACCTACGGCTCCACGCAGCAGGCCCAGGCTTTCTACCAGAAATCCGCAACTTATTTCGCATAGGATATGGCACAGCGCTTTAGAATCGGAAACAACCTCTCCGTCATTTGGCTGCTCTACGAGAGCGACGGGAACATCCACGACCTCGAGGGGAGGGACATTGAACTCTATATGACCTGTGGCGGGTACAAGTACCCGGTCACGGACTATACCGTCACGGAGAACGCGGTGGCGTGGACCTTCCCTGCCGCCATGCAGACCAAGACGGGTTACTACAAACTCGTCCTGCTTGAACGGGATTCCGTCCGCGGTCTCTACTCGTTCGACGTGGCGGAGGCGTTCTGCCTCGAACCGAAGGACGCGCTGACGAACATCGAGACCATCATCGACGAGGACGCGACCGTGCAGGTCAAGTCCGTACTCACCTATGCGCACATCACGAACCTCGCGTCCATCGACGTGGTGGAATCCGGTGACGGAGAACACTCCAGCGTCGTGGTCCGGCTGACCAACGGCAAGGCGTTCACCCTCCCGTTCTCCACGCAGGGCGGTGGAGGCGGTGGAGAGGGCGGTGGCGGGAGCCTCCCGTTCTCCGTCATTGATTCGCTCTACTCCACCAGCAAGACCAACGCGCTTTCCGCGGACAAGGGCCGTGTCCTCCGCGAGATGATCGAGGCCATCCCGTCAGGCGGTGGCGGTGAAGGTGGCGGCGGTGGCAGCGAATACGTCCTGCCTGCCGCGACCGTGGACTTCCTCGGCGGCATCATCCTCGGTTTCCCGCAGTCCGGGGACAAGTTCCCCGTCGCGCTTGACAATGTTCACCGCGCCTACGCGACCGTACCTGCCGCTACGGGGAGCAAGTTGGGAACGGTGAAACTCGGCTACGAGAACACCGGGAAGAAGTATGCCCTGAAACTCGACGACCAGGGCCGCGCCTATGTGGAAATCTCCGGAAGCGGAGGCGGTGGCGGTGACGATGATACGCCCGGAACGCCCGGCCGCTCCATCACGGGCGTGCAAAACTGGTACAAGTTGTGCGCCTCGGAGAACGTGCAGGCTACGCCGATGGAGATTGCAGATCCGAGCAGCGCGGCTGGCGGCTCTTGGTCGCTTACCGCCGGAACACCTACGGCACAGTATCCGTACCTCCGCTGTTTCATGCAGGTCAATTACGACCAGCCGCTCGCGTCCGGCTACTCATACACCCGCTCCAGCGCTTTCACGGCCCGTTACTTCAACAGCGATTCCTCGCAGGAGTACAACGACCTCCAGGAGGCGATTGAGGCCCTGCGTGACGACATGGATGCCGACCTCCAGCACTACAACGAGGTTATCGCCGCGCTGAACGCGGCGCTGGAGAACCTTCGGTCCACCATCGGCGGGAGCATCACCGACCAACTCGGCGACCTCCGCGACCGGCTCTCCCAGATAGATGGTTCGGATGTTGCTTTGATCCGAGACAACGCAAATGGCCTTTGGGGCGTTCTGACCAGTTGGCAGAGCGCGACCGGAGACAAAAAGGCGTTTGCCGACATCATCGCCAACGCGCAGAACGCGCAGGTTCTCCTGCAAACGGGTTCCACCTTCTTCGACCGGGCCGTGGGCGGAAACGTCACCCTTGACGGCCTTCTCGGCCAACTCGCCGCGAGGCTGACGGAGCAGCAGGTCCGTGGACTTATCCAGAGCGCGACCATCTCGGTCGATTCGGCCGCACTCAACAGCGTTATCGCCGCGAGCCAGAGTTGGTGGAAGAAGACGATTAACGGGGAGGAGGTGCTTTATCCCTACGACCTTTTCTGGGAAGACTTCCTTGAGGACGAGCCGGAAGGGACACTCTACGATTACAGTGTCTTCATGCAGAAGGCACCTGCCGACGGAGGTCCCGATGGTGACGCGAACCGCCCGGATGGGCCTTACGAAGAGGTTGTCATCGTGAGCAAGTTCTCCCAGATCAAGCAGGCGGTGGACGAAATCTCCGCGTCCGTGGACACGACGAAGTACATGTGGCAGAACGGCAACACATACACCTCCTACGATGCGTTCGAGACGCAATACGCGAACCGCTCGTCCACCTATACATCCTACACCTATGAGCAGTATGTGACCAACGTCCTCGGCTATACGAAGATTGAGGTCGGTGCCGCCCTCTCCAACATCACGCAGACCTCCGGCGAATTGCGGAGCATTGTGGGCGATATGGGGTACTACTGGGAGAAGAACTCCTTTAGCGGGAAGCAGTATGCCAGGTACGCCGTTCCTTCCAACAAGACGAGGAACCAGTATGTGACGGAGATGCAGGCCCAGGGATGGACCCTTAAGGAGTATGCGTCCCAGATGAGCGTCATCGACCAGTTCCCCGGCCAGATTACCTCCCTTGTCCAGACCAACACCCTTTGCTGGATTGACGACAGCGCCGCCAATGGCCCGGTTATCCTCGACTACGATGCCTTCCGGGAAGAATATGCAGAGGTGTTTACGACGCGAACCTACGAGGAGTATGTAATATGGAAGTATCCGAACTACGCGCTCACGGTCGTAACGGACGCCTTCTCCCGTATCAAGCAGACCGCGCAATCCATCAGCGCGGCCGTTGAGGACATTTCCGACCATGAGACGAGGCTCGGTGCGCTTGAAATCAAGGCTGACGAGATTGACCTTTCCGTGAGCAAGGCCGGCAAGTGCTGGAAGGACCTGTCCGACGGAACCCTCTATCCGTATGACGAGTTCCTCGATGAGTACGAAGAGGTCCCGAACCGTCCACTTGAATACGAGGCGTGGGTCGCCAACGTGAAGAACTGCGTCCTTTCCGATGCGTTCACCGAGGTCTCCGGCATCAAGGTAAAGTCCGACAAGATCTGGGCGGGAATCGGAGACGGGAACGACGTGAAGGCGAGCATCGAAATCCTTGCCGATGCGGAGACGAGCAGCGGAAAGATCATCCTCGATGCGGACAACGTGATTATCAACGGCGGTCTCCAGGCCGGTGTTGTCAAGGCGGGTTCCATTGAGTCCGCTGCCGTAACCACCGACAAACTTGCCGCAAACGCCGTCACGGCCGGGAAGATTGACGCGGGTGCTATCACCACCGACAAACTTGCCGCCGGTTCCGTAACCGCCGCGAAGATCGCCACGGGCGTGATTGATGCCGCGGTCGGCAACTTCATCCAGGCCCACGCGGAGGAAATCTTCGCCAACTTCATCAGCACGGCAGGCAACGGCTCGTACATCACCATCCAAGGCGGTTTCATCTGCTTCTATGATGTGGACGGAAACCTCCGTATCAAGATGGGACAGGAGAACGGAGATTCCGCTCCGGTGCTGAAGTTCTTCTCCGCGGAAGACGACGAGAACGCCCTGTACGACCTCGGTCCGAACGGCATCACGCAACTCGGATACGATGTAACCGTCCCCGAATGGAGGGCCACGCGGCTGCGCTACACCGCGAACAAACTGACGAGGAACAGCCAGTACAACCCCACGTCCTACCAGGCGGTCACCCTGTACCAGTACATCGACGCGACGAGGATTACGGTTATCGGCTCGGCGAGCGGAGGCTTGCAGTTCTACAACCCCGTCACAAAGCAGTGGCAGAACGAACATTCCCCTTATCACGAGAAGTTCTTCAACGCGGACAACGGCCTGTTCGTCGCTCCTACCGCAGGTTACTATCTCGCATACGCATACAAAACGACCGGGACAACCGCCAGCGTTCCGCTTTACGACTTCTCGGCCGCTGCGGTAGCCGCTCTCGGCACCCATTACCTCGGAAGCATGGAACTCAAGAATGTGGATATTACCACATACGCCGGTACGATTGACAGTTGGAACGACTACGATGCGTCGTAATACGCGGAATATCCTCACAATCAACCTATAAGCAATAAGTTGTAACAGGTTTCCATAGGCATACCGGATTGTTGAACTTTGCATCAGTGGCGGATTCGTCCGTCCGGTGCAAAGTTCAATTTTTTAATCCTATTTGCTATGGCAAACGAGACAGTAGTTTACACTCCCGAAAACAACGGGGGTACTGTGCCTGCCTGGATGGCCATGAACAATGGCGGTCTTTTCGGCAACGGCGCTGGCTGGGGCGGTGGAATCCTCGGTTTCCTCCTCGGCCTTTTCTTCGGTAACGGCTGATTTAGTCTGCGTATTCCCAGCGATATCCGCCGGCAAAATGGATCTTCCCAGAACACGCGGAAGAAATGAAACTCGTTTTTATACCGGTTGCCCTCTGTGCGTTTGCCATACTTGAATATTCCGCAACAAGGTTTTCGTTCTTGTCGTATTGACGAACTGCTCTTCTCCTTGTTTTACCGCCATTAGCCGCTCTTCCGGACATACATTTTTCAATAACATCTGCTTGCGACTGAACATGAGAATGATGGGCTCTTGTTAGGTCGTTATTTTTATTCTCCGACGGCGTTGCCCACCGTAAGTTTGAGACTACATTGTTTAGTTTATCAGTGTCAATGTGGTCTATTTGCGGTTTATTCTCCGGGTTAGGAATGAACGCCTCCGCGACAAGACGGTGAACTCTTTTATGGATGGCTATCCCGTCTTTTCGTAATTTAATGCAATAATATCCCTTCTTCGATAGAAAGAATTTCAATACACGCTCCTTCACCTCGGCGTGTTCCGATTTTCCCCTCATTGTGTAGTGAGGAACGGTTCTTACCCTTCCGTAAGAAGAAACTTCGTACAAGCCCTCAAACCCAACTACGGGTTTCCAAATCTCGTTAATCATATTACCAATCATTTATAACTACCAATCATTTGAAAAGCGAGAAGGGCGATTGGTGTACCCTTGTCGGAAGGTAGCTACTCCTTCCTATCTCGCTGTGCAAATATACGATTTATATTTTGATTTTGAAAGCAAATCCCCTGCCTACATCTCCGGGGACGCGGCGATGGCTCTTGCGGAGGTGGTATGCGAATTGGGTTGCGAACACTGCCGTGGGGTCAAATAGCACCCATAAGGCGCTTGCGTGAGTGCTATCTTTGCTTACGAAGAAGCAAAGATAGAACTATGTGGGCGAAATTGGACATTAAGACGAAATTCGCCATCGTCACCGCGGCGGGGGCTTTCCTTGCAGGGTGGGGATTGACAATCGCCGGTTTCCTCCTTCCACCGAAGGGAGAGGTACACGATTCCGTACTCTGGATCTTGGGGCAGGCCCTTGTCTATACGGCCTCCGTCCTCGGCGTAGGCATGTACCTCAACAGTGAACTGACGAAATTGAGGACCGAGAACCAGCGGTTCATGCGCGAGGTTATCGAGAAGGAAGAAGGAGGGGAGGAATGACGAGGCAGGAGATTCTTACCGCCATCCGTCCGTACTTCGATGCGGAGGAACTGGTCTGCGACCACACTTTCAGGAAGTGGGGGGAGCAGTCCTGGGACTTCCTCGATACGGACTTCCTGCACGCCTTGCTCATCATCCGCCGCGACATCATCAAGAAGGCCATGTGGTGCAACGGAAACACGAAGAAACAGCGCGGCCTCCGTTGCAACCGGTGCCAGATGGTCCGGGACAAGTCCACGGTGTACCTATCCGCTCATTGTCTCGGCAAGGCCGGGGATTTCACCATCAGCGGCATGACAGCGGAGCAGGCGAGGCAGAAGATAAAGGAGAACGCGCACCTGCTCCCGTGTCCGGTACGGCTGGAGAAGGGGGTCTCCTGGCTGCATGTGGACGTCCGGCCGGACGGTTCCAAACCCGGGCAGAAAGTCATAGAGTTCACGGCATGAACTACTGGGTAATCACTTCCACGGAGGCTGCTTACGGCCCCTATGAGGACTACGCAACCGCCTATGAGTTCGCCCGCACCAACCTCGGATTTGAAGGATGGACCGTAACCGTCATATCGCCGCCTTCGGAGTAGCCTTCCTGCTCCTTGCGTCCTGCTCGCCGAAGATAGTGGAGCGGGTGGTGACACAGGTGGAGTACCGAGACGTGCATCACCGCGACACGACCATCCGGCACGATTCCGTCTATATCCGCGAATACGTCAAGGGTGATACCGTCCACCATTACGAATACCGCGACAGGTACGTTTACCGCGACCGCTGGAGGGATTCCGTCCTCGTTCGCGAGGTACACGACACGACGACCGTGGAGAAGAAGGTCGAGAAGGAACTGACCGCCGGGCAGAAGGCGAAGATAGGCGCTTTCTGGTGGCTGGTCGGTCTTCTGGTGGCTGCGTTAGTGTGGATATTCAGGAAACCGATACTCTCCATCATTAAATTATGACGCAAATATGGAAAATAGCGACAGGATATACTACGGCTCCACGCCGAAATTCTCCCTTGAAATAGTTGGCGACGGATTCAGTATGAATACAGACGATTTCGAGATCGTCCTTAAAGGGAGCAAGGGGTCCGTCCGCATAGGAAAGAAGGACACGTTCCAGGACGATGATGGGAATTTCTATTTCTTTTTCGATACCAGGGAACTCGGGGTAGGGAAGGTGAAGGCCGTCGTTACCGCGAGGGTTCCGGACAGAGATATGCCGAGGGGAATTAGGAGCGAGGTGTACGTCATTGAATGGTTCGCGAATGTTTACGCGGTCTGATGGCCTGTATTGAAGTACATATAAAGAAGGTGTCTTCGGACGTAATCACGTCCGTGAAGAAGGCCGGGTCGCTCTATGCAAATTCGTCACTGATTGCTGATAATGTTACGGCCTCGTTCGGCAGGAGCGAGCCGGCGTTGGCAGCCCAGGCGGAAATCGTTCAATGGAAGTCAACGGTCGGGTTCGGAAAGGTAGGCTCGTTATACGCCTGGTCTTCGATGGTATGCGCTCCCGGCATCGGGCCGGAGCCGGTCATCCCGGACGAGAAGTATCTGGAGATTGAGCCGAAGATACTTTGGGTGTTTGAAGATCTCGAGATGTTCAACAGCGTATTCAGCAACGTGACGTGGAGGGTGTTATAGTACCGTTATGCCGTCCAAATACAAGAATAAGGTCTGCATCTACGAAGGTATCAAGTTCGATTCCGAGTATGAGCGTGACTACTGGATTCACCTCAAAAGGGAGGAGGCGGACGGGAAGATAACCAATCTCCGCCGGCAGGTCCCCTATGAACTCATACCCGCTGTATGGGAGGAACGGGTGGTACACCTCAAGACGAAGGATAAGGTGGTAAGGCGGCAGTTGCAGAGGGCCACGAACTACTATGCCGACTTCGTGTACGAGGATGCGGAAGGCCGCGAGGTGGTGGTGGACACCAAGAGCGCGTACACGCGGAAACTCGCCGACTACTGCCTGAAGAAGAAGATGATGCTGGCCTTCAAGGGGATAGCGATTACGGAGGTTGTGCTGAAGAGATAGGGTCAAATAGAGACGGCTATACCCCGACCGCTTAATTATCTTTGTTTCGTATGGATACCAATCTCACTTTTGAGTTCGGAATCTCCGAAATCATGGACCGGATTGACGGGGAAATCTCCCGTCACGCCGCTTTCTTGCGTTTCCAGGACGGCGGTTCCGCCTATGACGCGCTGAAGGTCCACACAAACGACGAACCGACCATATCAGGTTTTATCTCCGATTCATTCCGGGCCGTGCAGGCGCGTTTCGCTGGAGAGTGTGGCTATTGGCAACACCGCGACAAACATATACTCGGTTTCTATCTCCCCGACTTCGACGACGAAACCGCCGACGTGGCGAAGGACGAGATCCGGAGGTACGTCGTGCTTTCCACGACCGCGAGTTGGCTGGTTTACCGCTCGTTCGCGGAGTATGCGAAGATTGTCTCCGTAGAGACCGAGGCTTCCATGAACCGCCTCGTTACCCTTTTGCGAACCCGTAAGTTCCCCATCGAGTAATGGAAATCAGACTTAATACCGCAAAGATAATCAACGACGTCCGAACGAAGTCCCACCTGGAGGTTGCCAACGTGCCGGACCCTACCGTCCGTTACCGCATCGAGGCGGGTACGGAGAAGTTGGGGGAGGTCAAGCGCGACCTTGCGGCGGCCGTCTCCGTCCTCGTCCAGGAGTGCTACCGGTTCCTCGATGCTCCGGGCGTGGACGAGGCGGACAACCTCCTCACCGATGCGGAGGAACTGACGTTCGTCGTGCAGGGCGGGGCAAGACGCCTCTACGGTAAGGAGAAGGCCCTCGCGCAGAAACTCCACGAGATCGCGGTGGACCTTACCCTGCACAAGTTCTATGCGTCCGTCTCACAGACGGACCTTTCCAAGCAGCACGCATCCCTCGCGGCGAACGGCATCGCCTCGCTGGAGGCCATGCTCCGCCAGAAGAGACCGCCCAAATACCTCGACCGATGAAAGACCTTACCATCACGTTGTCGAAGGCTCTCCTTGACAACGACATAGACCAGCGCACCTACAAGCGCATGGAGGCGTCCTTACAGAACCTGAACGAGACGGGCAAGGATGCCGTCACGTCGGACACGCAGGAGGGTCTGGACGCGGAAATCATCACGCGCTACCGGGACTACCGAGACGCGAGAATACGCAAGCGGCTCGTCCGCTATCTCGTGACCGAGGTCCCGTCCCACACCTTCACCAACCGCCCGAAGTCCCCGTTCCCGGATTACCTCTACGTTTTCCGCGTCCCGGACGACTTCCGGACGGAGATGATGGAGGCCATCAAGGACCTACTCCACGAGTATATCATCCGCGGAACCCTGTACGACTGGTACAGGTACGCGGGAATCCCCACAACCGACACCGCGAAGGACCTGGAGGACATGGAGGACGAGATCCTGTCCGACCTCCGTGGCCGTCCGGACGTGAACGCGAGGCCGCTCCAGCCGTTCGGTCCTCCGTTCCTGCCCGCAAAACTGTTTTAGCCATGCCGAGAAAGACCGTCAAGGCCGTAGTGCCTACCCAGATTGAGATGCAGCAGGCGAAGGTCGCCGAGAAGGCTGCGAAGAAAGCGAGGCGCAGGATGATGGAGGAGAACTCCGAGGACCTGCGCATCAAACTGACCGAACTCATCCGCGAGGAACTTCCGCAGATCAAGAAGGACCTTTCGGAGATGAGCGCGAAGGACCGTTGCGACACCATCGCGAAACTCGCGCCGTATGTACTTCCGAAACTCATCCAGAAACCCGTGAACGACGGGCCGGAGGAAGAGGAGAAGGACGAATTGAAGGAACTCGCCAGCCGCACGTCGGACAGCCTGGCTAATTAGTCTTACGATATGGCACAGAACGCGAACATAGACGAGGAATTTTTCATCCGGTACATCAAGACCTCACCGAAGGAACACTTCGAGGGTAGGTGGAAACCGGGCAGGCTTTACCCGCTCTATTCCGTCGTCGTGAACAACGGGACCCTTTTCATCTCGCAGAACGCGAAGATGAAGGAGGAGCCGTATGTAATGTACGATGCGACGAATCGGGAGTTCCTTGCGCCGGAGGGGTGGAAGATCAAGTTTATGAGCGCGGACAGCCGAATTTCCGCGCTCGGCGGTGGTTCCGAAGGCGGTCTTATCCCCGAGGACATCGAGCGGATGATCGCCGGGAAGCAGGACATCATCACCGACCTTGACGCAATCCGTTCCGGAGCGGCTGCTGCCGCGAGGGCGTACCAGAAACCGAACTACGGAATCCCGAAGGCAGACCTCGCGCTTTCGGTGAGGACTTCGCTTGATAAGGCCGACACGGCCTTGCAGGTGGAGGACGTAGCGGACGTCGTAAGGTGCAGCCCCCAGGCGCTTTCCGCCTCCCAGCAGGCACAGGCAAGGGCGAACATCGGAATACTCGACGCGCTGGCGTTGGAATACGACCCCGTAACCGAATCCCTCATCTTCCCGGAATCGGCCACGACCGTTTCCTACAACTCCGCGACGGAATCAATAGTCTTCAGTTAGGAACAAAATAAAACATGACGATATGAGTGACGCTAAACAGGTTATTGTCGGTGGGGTTCCCATCTCGCTCAAGGACGAGGAGGCGCGCAACTCCATTGGCAACCTTTCCAACTTGAACACCACCGCGAAGAACAACCTTGTCGCGGCCATCAACGAGGCCGCGCAAAGCGGCAGCGGTGAAGGCTCCGACCCGGAGGCCGTGAAATACACCTCGCAGTCCCTTACCACCTCGCAGAAGGAGCAAGCCCGGACGAACATTGGGGCCGGCACTTACAGCAAGCCGTCCGGCGGTATCCCTGCCAGCGACCTTGCCAGCGGTGTCGTACCGGATGTGAGCGGACTCTATACGAAACCCGCAGGCGGTATCCCGGCATCCGATCTCGCGAGCGGAGTTATCCCAGATGTTTCCGGCAAGCAGGACACTCTGGTCTCCGGAACGAATATCAAGACCATCAACCAGACGAGCCTGCTCGGAAGCGGAGACATAGTAATCCCGAAAGGCGATACGGGAGATACTGGCGCGACGCCTGACTTCTCCATCGGAACCGTCCAGACCGGAGCCGCCGGATCTTCCGCAGCCGCGACCATCACAGGCACCGCCGCCGCGCCTGTGCTTAACCTCGTCATCCCGAAGGGCGACCAGGGCAACACCGGTTCCTCCGTGGAATATCCCTACGAACTGGTGAACAACCGCACCACTGACGACGCGACGAAGGGTCTGAGCGCCGCCGAGGGCAAGCGCCTCGGTGATGATCTCAATCAGTTAGAGGCCGAAGTGCATAACTTATCCGGCAAGTTCTACGGGGTGTTCGCGGATGATTCGGACCTTCCCGAAGGCGATACAGTCGGCTATGCCTTTGTCGGCTCGGAAAACCCCTACGCCATCTGGAACTTTGACGGGGAGGAATGGAGCGATTCCGGCTCGGTGGCGAACGGCATCACGGGAGAACCGGGTGTCGGTTTCTCGTCCATCTTCACGCCAGACCCCTACGATGGTACGGTGATTATCGTCATCTCCAACAACGATACTATCACCCTCGACCTCAATCACAACCACCCGGCCTATTTTTCAAAAGTCCTCGGAGGGGCGCAACCCGTAGGAGGATTTGATCCGGATGTTGTTTACTCGCTCGGAACATTGTCCGGGACGATTACCTTCTCCCTCGCATCGCCCGTGACCGGGAATGTGAATCACTACTTCTGGATGTTCGACACGGGTGTGTCCGCACCGACCATCATCTGGCCCGCCGGCCTCACCTGGGCGGACGGTTCCGCCCCCACGGTCGCGGCATCCAAGCACTACGAAATTTCCATCATGGACGGCATCGCCGCATATCTGGAGGTGTAGTATGGACGCGCTATTGAGACGCAGGCAGATGATGCTCGCCGGCGGAACGCCGCCTGCTCCGCTGCCATACACCCCGGTGGACTATATCGAAACCGATGGGGTCGCTTTCATCAACACCGGAATACTGGGCAACGACCCGCGTTCGGCCGAGATAAAGTTTACGCCAACATTGAAAGCGTACCAAGTTATTCTCGGCACTACGAACGGGACTGATGGAAATGCGAAAACCTATGTCCTTTTCCAAATCGGTTCTGCCGGGTCTCTCAATTTCTCGCACTATTATAATTACTCGTCCGGCGCACCAAGCATTGAGAACTCTATCAATAATGCAACACCCTTTGTTGCAAAGGTGGCGTTTAAGAAAAATTCTCAAGTCTTGCAAGTGAAACAGGAGGGGGAATCGTCGTTCACATCGTTCTCCAAAACGAACAGCAACACGGTTACGACTGGCAATCCGATGTATTTGTTTGCCAACTACAAGCAATCTATTGGCGGGGCAGATACTAAATGCAACACGGGTTCAAAACTTTACTACTGCAAGATTTATAGCGATAACACCTATACTACCCTGGTCCTGGATTTTGTTCCGTGCGTTTATCAAGGCGAGTATGGTATGTGGGACAATGTTTCGGATACTTTTTTTGGAAACGCCGCCGGGAGCGGTGCATTTACTGGTCCTTCAATTTCATAAGATATGAACCAAACTGTATATCCTTACGGAACGGGGGGAAGCCTCCCGTCCAGCATTGGCATCATCAATGACCTCAAAACTGGTGGCGCAGACAAGGCCCTCGCCGCAGAACAAGGCAAAGTAATCGGGGAGATTCTATTCTCAAACGAGCCGTATCCTTCCGACAACTTGACGCCCATTTCGACGTATAACGACAAGCAATTTAAGGCTGATTCTTCACAGGTCGGCAAGTCGTTATCTTCTGTTTCGACTTACACACAAAGTGGAAGCAGAAACTATCGAATCCCGGTCAGAGGTGCATACAGCATTACATACCGAAAATTCAATTCCGGATATGAGTACGGATGCTTGTTCCTTGATGCTTCGGATATGGTCATTGAGGGTGTTGTCGGTTCTTCCGCAGAACCTAATATGAAAACGATTGGAGTGCCGGATGGGGCCGTGTCGTTCATCTGGTCTTATATGCCATCCGTCGTTGAAGACGAAAACGAACGCGTGTGTACCGTTTCGTACATCAAGGACAATGCCATGCAGGAGGAGATTGACAACTTGGGGGCATCCGTCGAAAGCATCTCCGCAGAAATCGGAAAAACCATCGTCACGGAGGCGTCATTTGCGGAACTTACTCATGTGAAGGACGGTAAGCAACTGTTGGCAACCTCCGCACAGATAGGAACTGGACTCAACGATGTGCCGACAGCCAACAGTTCGGTCCATGTCAATGTAAAAGTCCCGGTGGAGAACTGCTCCAAGATCGAGATAATGGAATATAAATCATCTTATGGATATGGGAGCCTTTTTGTGGACGAAAACGACATCGTATTGGCCGTCTTCTCCAATAATACCGATACCTATGGGCCGTTCACATTAGTGGTGCCGGAAAACGCAAAGTTCTTTGTCTATTCATATAGCACGGCATCTGTCTTTGACAAAGCGGTCACGCGATACTCGAAGGGTGGAATCCTGTCGCAGTTAGACGAGTTTGCAACAAAGGAACCGTCCGAACTTGTAACTGGAAAGTCTCCAGACTTGATACTTGGAAGAGTTGACAATGGCGGTGTTCCTGTGAGTGACAACAAGTATGTAATCACCGAGCCCATCTACGGAGGTTTTTCTCTCATTCTTGCAGACGGTTGGCGAGTGTATGAGGGGCATCTTTATGACCGGAACGGGAAGATCGTGTCCTACCAGCACATCAATCCCAATGTGAGATATACCTCAATAGGAGATACTTGGAGCGGAAGAGTTTACATGGCGACTGACAACACCGTCCCGGAGTATGGTCTTCGGCTTGTGTTGTGCAAGTCCGACCAATCTGCAATCGCGGATGGCGAAAGACCCGTGTCGAACTTTGTCCTGCTTGACGGAAGTAAGGTGAAGCGATGGGTGCCGGAAGACCTGCCAAATTACGGAAGGGCGCAAAGAAGGATAGATTACTTCCAAAACTTGCGCTGGACCGCTCTCGCCAAAGTCCCTGATGGGGTGGAAACCCCGACTAATACCTATTTTTGCCTTCCCAGTCAAGTCCATGTGGGTGTTCCGTATTCGGATGTCGCCGAAACGAGAACCTATGTCCCGAACAACATCTCACTTCGTACTTTTATGACCGCCACCAAGAACCGGCGTTCTCTGCTGTACACGGAAGACCTTCTCAATAATGTCAGCAAATACGGGAAAACCTATAAGACGGGCGTAAGAAGTTCTTACTACGGTTCTGTGTGCAGCGGCTTTACTGGCTGGGTTATGGACAGCGACATCCTCTATCTTTCCGGCGAATACGGCAGCGACCGGATTCCCGGTCTTTCCGCGGTTTCATATAATGGTGTCGATGACCTCCGACCGTTGGATTTCGTCTGGTATGATGGCCACATCTCAATGGTGTCGGACATCTACAAGGACGAATACGGAGAAGTGAAATACATCGTATGGGCGGAAATGAGAGCGCCTTATCCGTATCGCACCCCGTACACGCCGGAACAGTTCAACGCGAGGGTCGCGTCTTCCAATGCCACCATACACCGATGGGATGGGTGGGCAAACATCAATGAGCCGGATGCTTCTGAATACAGCCAGTACCTTCTCGGAGATACCCGGAAGGAGCCGAAGTTCAACGAGGACATCATGTGTTTCGCCGGAGACTATGCCGCCTTTGCAGAAGGGGACATTATTCACTTGAATGCAAGAAGAAATTCCGTCTATACCGGCGTTGAATTATACAAGGACGATGTCTTACTCCAAACCATCGACATCACGGGTTTGTCGGCGGATACCATCGTCACGCCGAACACAGAGGACTGGGTAGATGTAAACCTCACGACTCTCAATCTCTCCTACGGCAAGTACAAGGCGAGAATGACTGACGGGACGAACAAGACGGATTACACCTACTTCGAGGTCATCGGCATCACGATGTCCGCAACGAAGTCCGGGAATACCGTGACCATCGCCTTTGGTTCTTCCAACGGTACTCCGGTTTCCGTCGAGCAGGTAAAGGATAACGGTTTCCCGAACACCACGAACGGGAAGTACCACGCGATTACCGAAGAGGAAGTCGAGGCTGGAACGATGACGCTGAACTGGGCCTACAATTCCACCTACAAGTATCTGCTGATGCTTGTCAAGGGAGACTACGGAACGGTCGTGAAACGCATCTCGCATCCGTCCGCGTAACTTATCTACTTCAACCCCTAACTGGGTAACTTAACCGGGGGCCTCCGGGCCCCCACAACACAAAAAGATATGGACAAGAGAAAATTCTGCTTGCGCTTTGCGATGTGGACCGCAATCATCGTGGCCGTCGTGATGCTCGTCTGCGGCCTGTGCTTCGGTAAGGTTATCGAAGGGTCGCTTTTCGCCGAGATTGCCAAGTGGGTCGTGATGTACTTCCCCATCTGCGCCATCTTCGAGACTTTCGCCTATGTGCTTTCCCAATGGTTCTGGCACCTGCTGTATGACAAGAAGGGCAAGGATAGCGGTTCTGCGGACTGATGAAGTACAAGATTCTCGGAAACCGGGTCAAACTCATTGACTCCTACCTCGTCAAGAAGGCCGACTTCTCACGGGAGTTGGCGAAGATCCGCAATCTCCACCCGTCCTGTCGGCTATGGAAGCGGAGCGAAATGAACATCATGCGGGAATGGGCCACTCATAATTGGGCGCACTCCCTCGGAATCAACCGGGTGAAAACCGAGTCCGTGGATTTGGACTACGAACCTAAATGGTATCACAACCTCGCCTATTTCGTGATTGGTTCAATCGCGTTGTTGGTGATTAAATAAACAGTATATGCCTTCAAATAAGACAACTCCGGCAAGGAGAGCGACAACGCCGAGACGGGACACGACGACAACGACGAGAACTCCTGTCAAGACCGTGCGCGCCCAGGTGGCGCCGCACCCGAAGACACTTTCCAATGGACAGCCGAGACCGACAACGAGACGCCGTAAGTAGGCTAATCGCGGTCCTTCGCAAGACTACACGGATCGTGCAGTTGGCGCCGTTCGTGTACCTGGCTTTCTACTCCGCGTATCTCATCATCGGCAGTTTCGTTTCGGACGAGTTGGTTTCCGTCGCGGACGGATTTATGGTAGCATCTCCGGTCACGACGACCGGGATGCTTGTTTTGTCAAGGGTGCTCAAACTCTGCCGATGGCACAGGGCCGCGTGCCTGATCCCGTCCGCCTCGCAGGTGGAAGGCATCATAGACAGTTACTTCTTCACGTTCACGCAGACCGAGATAGTCATTCTCAACGCGATTATCGGAATCATATCATCGGTATTCCTCATCATAGCAAACAAACATTTCTTCCACAATGGACGCAAAGCAAATCCTTTCCGAAATGCTCGCCTATTACAAGTACAAGGTTGATAACGACCTTTGCACGATGGCCGAGATTGAATCGGCGCAGAAGGCACTCACGGAAAACATGGAGATCTACGGGACGATAGACGATTTGGCGAAGTTCTACGGCACCTCTCCCGGCAACATACGGGCGACCATATCCCGCAAACTGATAGCGAAACCCATACGGCGCGTGTTCTATCCGTTCCATAGGTTCCTCAAGATAGTACCGTCGAAGTGGAGGAAGAAATAAGAAAACGACCCGGCCTTGCATCACTGCGGGGCCGGGTCTGCCAATGAAACACAAAACGGAAAGAAAGTTCATCGGATTCTATCGGTGAACTTGGGGGTATAGTCAATTTCGATATAGGAAACCCTCTCGTCCTTGCCGAGCATGGTGACGAGCGCAATCCTGTACCATTTCCACGACGGGCCTCGGAGCGAATGGATCACGCGGTAATTGATTCCGTCATTCGAGCCTTGCAGTTGCCACCTTACATGGCCGTGCCGGAAACGCCCGCGGACCTCCAGGCGCGAGATTGTCTTGTAGATATCCGCGCTGTCGATGTCTATGTCCCTCGTATAGACGAGGCCGGGCAGCGGCTCGGCATCCCCGTCCTCCGCCGGGACGGAGAAATCCAGCACGGACTGCCGGTTCCCGTCCTTCATCACGACCTGCGCCTCCGGGAAGGAGTTGAGCGCGCGGACGGGTTTCCCGAACGGTGTCTGCAAGCGGTGCCAGGACTGCGTGTCGAACTTATAGACGTACTGCGCGTCGTATTCGGGATTGAAGATGATGATGCGGGTGTTCGCGTAGTCATAGACGAGGAAACAGCCGGAGAGGAAGGTCCGGAGGGCCTGCTGTCCGTCCACGGAAAAGCCGAGTAGTTCCTCCGCGTTTCCGAGAAGGGGAGCGCCCATGCTTTCCGGGCGTCCGTCCATCTGCGAGGACACGTCGGTCACGCGGGACCCCTGCAACAGGAGCAGTCCCCGCGCTGCGGCGAAGAACACGCCCTGCTCGATTCCCGCGAGCGCGTTTCTTGAAAGGAGGATATCCCGGCTCACGTTGTGGCTCGTCCGGAGTTTCCCGTCCGCGTCCACGGTCATGGCGAAAACGCCCTCGTCCGTGAACACATAGAGGGGGAACTGCCCGGCCTGCCCCTCGGAGAGCGGTACGTTAGCAACGGCAAGGTTCAACACCTCTCCGGCCGTGAAGGTCACGGAATCCTCGACGGGGAAGATGAACGGGTTGTTTGCCTTGGAGACCATCAGGGTGTTTGGCTGCTTGTACAGGTTGTTCTCGGACGGGCGGTACATGGCAACGCCGTAACCCCTCTGCTGGCCGAAACCGATGAAGGCGTAGGCCACGTCTGCCTGGTCGAGAGGACGCATCTGGAACGATGTGACCAGCGTCTGCCAGGAGTACATGTAAACCTCCATGCGGTAGCACCGGGAATCGGGATAGGCGAACCACGCGGTAGGGAACTCCTCGTACAGTTCGGGAGACCCGTCCACTATGTTCCTGCGCCGTGCGGTAATCTGGTCGCCGCCTTCGAGGTTCTTCGTAACGACGATATTCTCACCGTTCTCTCCGCGTAGGTAGAACACGAATCCGTAACGGGCCGGGGTGGGTCTGCTCGGGACGATCCACTTCGAGGAATGGATGAACGGATAACCTCCGTAGAGGACCTGCTCCGTGTCGGTCATAAGGAGCCGCTTGTTGTAGTTGAACAGGCCGTTCCCCTTGTTGTGGTGCATGCTCTGCGGCGTTTCCTTCAGCGCCTCCTGCGCCATGATGTAGTCGGAGGAGAAGTTGAGGTCGTCAAGAACCACGTCCCCGGACAGCGCGTTGAACTCGTCGAGTGTGTAGGACTTAGAGAGGTAGGTTATCTGGTGCAGGCGCAACAGGTCCTCCTGCCTGTCATTCATATAATGCGGGTCCAGATACCCGTTGAAGATTCCGACGAACCTTTTCGGTTCGTCCGGAGATTCCTCGGACACTTCGGATTCCGCGTAGAAACCCGGTATCGCGTCCAGTCGGACCGCATCCCGCTGGGGGGCCATAGGTGTAGAAGTGAAAAGGTCCACGCCAGTCACGATATCCTCCCATCCGTCGAAGATTCCGCTATTCGAGCCGAACTCCGCCACGATTTTGTAAGGCTCCGCAAGATCGACGTAAAGACCGTGGAAATTTGTGTACAAGGCGGACGAACTTGTTTCTCGGAACTCGGTGTGAGGGATAAGCGCCCTTGTCTTTACCGCCACTTCGCCGGATGATTCATCCCTATCTCCATACGGGACCGAACCAGCACCGGTCCTTATCTTAATGAAATGCGAAATATCTCCGCCGATGAGGACCGGTATTGACTGCGCGTAGGATGTCCCGTCGTACAGCCGCACGGCATACCTCACGAAGATGGGGAAAACAATCTTCCCTTCGGCCGTCATTTCTGCCATCTTCTCGTCTATGATTCCCCAAACCGTGTCGAGCCATGCCTGCTGCGTCGGCTCGGTAAGCCTGTACTGGTTGGATTTCTTTCCGAGGATGCTTGTAGATGGCGATACTCCCTCAATGAGGTTCCTGTCCGCCCCGAAACGATAGAAGGTTATAAGGATTTCCGCATCTTCTCCCCAGAACTTGTATTTCCCGTTTCCGTCGAAGTAACTTGGCGCGTCCTGCGGCGTCGGGAGAGGCCGGTCTGGGATCTCTCCGCGATAGTGGTCCGTCTGCATCCTGAACCCGATGCTGGGGACGGGAATCTGGTTGCCGAGGAAACGGTACGCTCCTTCCTTCCATAGGATATAGTACATATCCTTCGTGGACGAGACGATGACCGTATTCCCTATGGAGGTGATGTCGTTAATCTCCTCGCCGTCCTCGAACCCGTCGTAAACGAGGCCGTCCATGGCCTCGCCCTTCGGGAGGATAACAGCATAGCGGAGTTCGTTCCCGGAGCGGTAGATGGCGTTCTCGTAGCCGATACCCTTGTGGATGAACAGAATAACTCCCTCCACGGACAGGGGATTTCCCGCCGCGTCGGTGGCCGGGCGTGGCTTGATGGCCGGTGCGACCTCGCCCATGTCCAGTTGGACGTTGAGGGATTCGGCGCAGAATCCGTCCGACGAGATCTGCCCGGACGGGTCCCTGGTGATGCCCTTAATCGGTATCTTTTTTATCATAGTTCCTGAAGAATATGTTGTAATACGTTCCGTCCTCGTCAGCGACAGTCACCTCCGGGCAGATGCGGTAGCACCCTTTCCCGAAGTTCTTTTCATCAAGGATGCCGATAAGGCTCCTGCTCGCTATCCTCGCGGTGTGTTTTCTCATCCTTGCGACGTAGGAGCCGGAAGGTGTCGTTGTTTTCCTTATGTAGAGTTCGTTCCGGAATCCGTAAACGGGTTTCGCGAACTGGATATAGTCACCGTCCTGTATCCCGAGCAGGTTCACCGCGGCTGCGTTCAGCACGACGTACTGCCCGTAAATCCGCATCTTCGGTTCAGTCTCGGGGAGACCTTTTGAAAGGTTGGCGAGTTCCATACTAACAAAGGTGTAAAATTATCAGTTCAACGGGGATGTTTATTTGACCCTGCGAGTTTCCTGCGGATAGCGCGGTCCACCTTCATCTTCTTGTAGGAATGGATCGGGCCACGGAATACCCACATGAAGAACGCGGGGATTGCCGCGAGTTGCCAGGCGTCCTGCCTGGATATGCGGCCTCGATGCCGCCGAAGGATACGGATAGCGACGCCGTTCCGGTAGGTCTCGTACTTGTCGGGGTCTATCTCCATGTCGGAGTACTTCTTCCGGCGGTATGTCTGGGACTGTCTCATTTCAACCGGACCTTTATGATTTCACTTCCGTCCTCCATCTTGTAGGCCATGATGTTCACGACCTCCCGGGAGCATGTCTCCCGGCCGTTCTTCGTCCGGAAGGAGAACTCCCTGGGACACTCCTTCTTCGGGAAGATAAGGACCGTACCCGTCGCGTCCTCGTAAGCCTTCGGGAGACAGCGGAGGTTCTTCTCGTTGAGGGGCATGGTGAACAGGTGGGATGATCCGTCCCGAAGTCCTGTGAACTCCTCGTCGGACACGAGGAAATTGGGTTTAGTTTTCATTGAGGATATTGTTGAATGGTTTTGAAAGGTCTTCCGATGCCTTCAATGCGGCCTGGAGGATTTCCTCTATCAGTTCCGGATACTCCTGCATCAGTTTGAAGATTGCGCCGGCCACGCGGTTGAAACCAGGCCCCTGCGCGAGATATTCATCGTAGTAAACGTGAAATTGGTCTCCTTCCTGTGAGAAGGCGAAGATGATTTCACCCTTGATTTCAGGCATAGGGCGAATCGCTTAAGTAATCCTCCACCGCGTTGGCGAACCCCTCGAAGTCCCGGATCGTGACGCACTTGTTCTTCTCGTTCTCCACGAGGACCCTCCACCGCTTGTGGCAGTCGGAGTTCCGTTCGGTACGGGCGAGTACCTGGAGGCATAGGGAGTGATAGCCGTTGGTAGGGTAGAGGATGATGATGTCCGCACTGCCCCATGACGCGCCCTTCTTCTCGAGTGTCTTGTTTGCGCGCGGGACGTACACCATGAGCGGAGCGATTTCCGGGTAGTTCTCCCGGAACCACTTCACCATCATAGGCAGCATTTCGTTTTCGTTTTTCATTATCGTTTCCCGTTGTTAGTGAATCGTGCTATGTCGGCGTCTGAGAAGATTCCCCTGGTCGGCATCTGCCGCAGAGTCTTGAACAGTCTGGCGTAGGTCTCCTCGTCGCATACGCGGTCCGCGTAGAGCATGAGGAGGCGGACGCCGATGTTGGCGGCGCCGTTGAAGGCGTCATAGCGCTGGGCGCCGGTCATTTCCTCATCGTCGCCCGCGTAGAAGGTCGCGTCCTCTATGAGCGGTTCAATCTTGTTGAAGAAGTGCCAGCCGGCGGCCTTCACCGCCTTGCAGTAGTCCGTGAGACCTTTGAGGATCTCGTTGTCATTGGTTGGACGGAATCCGTGTTTGGCATACACGCCCTTTATCCGGTTGAAGGTGTCCTCCACGACCGCCTGGCATCCGTTGGCCATCTGGATCATGAGTTTGATTTCGTTCGGGATGGTGGATGAATGTATGTCCCTGTCCGCCGCTTTCGCGGCTGCGGCATTGATGTCGCTGCGTGTCTTATCCGCCATAGTATTCCATCGCTACATAGAACACACATTCGCCTTCGTGGTAGTCCGGGTTCATTTCGGGGGCCTCGTCGTCCTCGTTGTTGAGCCATTCTTGGTGCCTGTTGCAAGTCATTCGTAACGGGCATGCGTCGCCCTGGCAGAGTAGGTAGTTAGTCTTGGTCATTGTTTCGTCTCCTTGAATCTTTTGAGAACTTCGGTGTAATATGCCTTGTCGCTTTCCATCCATTCGGGCCTGTTGTGCGGGTCGAAGTCCATCATTGTATCGGCGATACGGACTATCTCCTTCATATCCTCCCATGTCAGCGCGAGGTCTTTCTCGGCGGTTTCGTAGCCATTTATAAATGCCCCCCTGCGATACGCATTAAGGTCGAGTGGCGTGAATGGGAACAGTATATTTGGATATGCCTTCAATGCGGCGTCTTCTGCTTTGCTAATCCCGCTGGGCTTGTAGTTCTTGTCCCACGGGCCATTTCCGAGTTCGTTCATTTCTTATCAAGTTTATCGTAGATTTTCCAAAGTAGAATGGCAATCACTACCTCGAAGAAGTAAATTGCCCACAGCAAGTGAGTGTTCATTCTTTCCCCTCCTTTTTATTTATAATTTATAGTTTTCTCCAAGGATTAACGGAAGCATTACCCAACATGTTGGTATGACAATCAGAATGAAATATGCTAATCTGCCGAACTTGTTTTCAAAACTTTCCCATTTAGTACAGCCAACCACAAAGAAAAGGCTAAATAGGTAATACACTATTAACAGTTCCATATTTAGCCCTCCTTTTTACAGATAATCACTTTGACTTTATCACCGTCTTTATATTCGTTTGCATCAAGGGTAAGCATAACAACTGGAGTGCGTTTTCTGGTTATTTGAACTACAGTTTTCTCTACTGCACCCTTCATCATTATCTCCTTCTGCTTATCCATTCCATACTTGACAAACACGCCTGCGATAGTCTTTTCAATCTTGTCGGATTGTCCGCTTTTTACTGCATCCAGCCCTTCTTTCATCATCTGCTCCCTCTGCCATTGGGCGAAGTGGCGGGCGACTCTATCCAAGCAAGTCATAAAATCAACCTCGCTGATAAAGTCCCCATCTTGCTCTGGGAAGTATTCATCAAACCTTTCTTTGTTGTAGTTGTGGATTTCTTCCTCCAGATTCATCGGCTTTTCCGGCTCTCTGCCTCTTACCTCATCCATGTACTTATCAACATCTACACCATCCCAAGTCCCACGTTCCTTGACCAATGCAATCTTCTCGTCAAGTTCTTTCATCGCATCGTCAAGATTAATCGGCTTTTCCGATTCTTTAATTTCTTTTTCTTCGTACATATTAAAGTTTACGCAGTCCTCGGAAAATCTTTTAGGGTGATGGCACATTGGAATGCCTAATCGTTCATTTTCGTATCCATACTTGCAAGTAGTACAATCTATGATTTTGGTGTTTGCCATGGCTATTTCTTTTCTAAATTCTTCTATTTTGATGTTGGAATAGAAGTCCCACGCAGCCTTGTATATTGTTTCGCCAAAACCACAGATGCCTTCTTGAATGTTATCACCGTAGAGATAGCACCACATATTCCCGTCCTTGAACGGTTTAATACCAAGTGAGGCAATACACTGCCACATAGCGTGAGTTTCGAGTATTTCTCCATATTGACCTGTGAGAATGTTCAACAATGTCTCTCTTTCCATTTATTATTCCTCCTTTCTTGCGTTAAAACTTAATACGGTTTTTATATTAGTTTCTGTTGCGTTTTGCATATAGCAGTCTGGATGAAGAACGAGTTCTCCGCTTTGATTCAATAGATAATGCAATGGTGCTGTTTCAGCTCCAATTCCAACTACTACTTTCACATTATCTGGAATGTGGGCAAGATATTCTTTCAGTTTACCGACTGTTAGTTGTGACCCTTTATCATAGTGCATATCTATTCCTCCGCGTAGTTTTTCAGCCTTTCAACCTCGGCCTTTATCTTGGCCAAAAGTTCTGCGTTTGTCATGGCTATAACTTTTTGAGGTCGTTAAGTAAACTCCGAAGTTCATCATCTTGGTATGCCCACTCGCTTTCGCAAGCATCAATGGCGTGTTGCAACGCCTTCATCTGCTCCTCGCTGGGTTTGAAAGGGGGACGAAGGGATTCGAGGCGATTTATAAACCAATCGTGTACTCGTTTTTTCTTTTTGTCGTCATAGGCGCAATACCTTATTGCCCAAGAAATATCGGTAAGCATCTTTTCATCCTCCTCGCTCCACTCTTGCTTTGGCGGGAATACATTAGTTTTGAACCAATCTATTTGATGCTGGGTTAGCCCAATCTCTTTAACGGCTTTACGAATAATATCCTCGCTCCAAGCGGGCTTCTGCTCAACAGTAGAATTACCGATTTTCTCGAAGATTTCGTCTATGTCGCAAAGTGAAAACATCTTCGTGGAATCATCAGAATAATTTGGCTCATGGCGATTGCCAGATGCCTGAGCATAGACCTCAAGCCTCATTTCTTTCCAAGCCTCTTTTGCAGTAAGCACGGGCTTCTGCTCTCCCACCTTCAACTTCATATCTCCGTAACGGAACTCTTTGGAGTAATAGCGGTTTCCATTCAGGTCGATGTAGTAGAAGCCGGCTGGCAAGTCAGTTTGCTTCTGCTCTTTCTGCTTTTCGAGAACTTCCAATAGGAATTGATAAAGGGCCTCATCAATGGTATCACCAAACCCACAGATTCCCTCTTGGATATTATCACCGGCAAGGATACACCATTTATTTCCATCTTTGTACGGTTTCAATCCGGCTCTTATAAGAGCCTCTTTTGCTGCCGATACTGGCTGCTCTTTCTGCTTTTCGAGCCAATCTCGAATCTTTTGTATCGGAACACCTCTTACAAAGTCAAGTTGGACTTTTGGGCCGAAATACTCGACCAATGTTCTCCTTATCCTCTCGTCCTCGCTCTCGCGGAGTTCGGGGAACACACATTCAAGGCATATCTTCTCCTTGTCCGCGCATCCGTCCTTAATCCATTGTTTCGCCGTTTGCAATACGGCTTTATATGCTTTTTCGTAGTCCATAAGTCAGTTATTTGGGGTTTACTTCCTCTTATTCTTTTCCATATTCTTTCTTATTGCTCTCAACTCTAAAAATATAAGTACGAGTACCGACCAAAAAGAAATAAAAAAAGCGATGTCTCCTAAATCATTCATATCTTAACCATTTAGGGCCGAAAGTTAATGAGTTCGTAACTCCTTCCGATAGTCATTCATTTCATTGTACCGCACCATCTTATGATAGCAATCTGCACAAATGATTTGCCCCCAATAATTAAACCCTTCGTGCCTTGTGTCAAACCCTTTATTACAATGGGGGCAAACGGCTCGGTATTTAAAATCTTTGTTCTTGCTCATTTCATTCTACCTCAACGCTATACCTCTCCGGTACATCATCGGAAAATACAGGCTCGCAATAGTCGGAATCGGTCTCATAGACCTCCTCAACCTCCCCGTCCTCCGGGTCGTCCTTTTCCTCAATCGTGGACGGGTCGTAGAACACCGCGTCAAGGCTGCACCAGTACGGGTCGTTCTTATCCCACCACTCGGAAATGAGTTTCAAGGCCCGGTCAAGGCCCTCCGCGCTCACGAAAAAACGGAACTCGCGGTAAACCTCATGGTCCACATCATAGACACCGCTGCCACGCCAATACATCGGGCAGTTCACATCGCGCTCCCAGACCGTGCCGAGGGCGCAGACTTCAATCGTGTAGAGTTTCATATCACATCCTCCTTTTCAGCATTTTCCCTCGCCTCGATTTGCTCCTCAGCGTTCTGGACCAGCACGGCTAATCCGCGCACGACAGGGGATGCGAAGATGAACAGGATGCCCATGCAGAGTTCCGTAGCGACGGAATCATCGGAGAAAATCCAGCCAAAAAATGACAGGATGATAAGGATTGCCCCGGCGAATACAAGGGCGTTCGCCCAGCCGGCGAGATTAGTGCTTGTCTTTTGTTTCTGTTTCATTGGTCTGTGTTTTATTGAGTTCAACATTGTAGTTCGGATAACGAAGGAGCATATCCGTATAATGGTCCCTCGCTTTCTTCTCGTCCCGGAAGGTAAGGCTGGAAACCATATACCCGCCCTGAAAACGACCCTTCCCGGGATAATAGACCGTGACGGTGTAGGTCATTTCTTGTCGCCTTTGAAGTTGTAGTCCTGTCCCCACGAAGGGACGAACATTCCCCTTGCCTTCTGCGCCTGAATCTCGGCCCACAGTCTCTCGTTCGCCGCCTTGTCCTCGTTCTCCTGCCGCCTGGTAATCAGCCGGTGGGCCTCCAGTTTCTTCTCGGAGGTGACGTAGGATTTGAGGAACCCGAGCAGGGACTTCGGCGTAACCCCGTAGAACTCCCCGTACACGCCCGTCACCCCGGCGCGGAAAGCGTCCTGTATCTCCACGGACGTAAGGTTCGCCACAACCGCGTCCTCCATCATGGAGGCGTCGAGCATGTCGGTGTCTATGGTCATGGCATCCCATGACGGCTGTTTCTGGTGGGCGATGAAGTAGCACGCCCCGATCTGCCGGAAAAGCCACTGCTTGCGGCGGTCCTCGCTCCCTTCGCGGTATCTTCGCACGCTCGGGTCGAGAAGATGCGCGGCGAGCATCTCGGCCGTGCCGACCCTATTGTTCGTCCGGACCATAAGGCCAGCCTCCCGCCTGATCTCCATAGGGACTTGCGCCCCCGTATCCATGGTATCGTTGTTCATAATATGCGTCTGCTTTTGCTACGTTCTCTGCGAGTATTTCAAGTTGTGATTTTTCTTTCCTGTTGTCGTAGTTCCCTTCCAGGACCTTGAGCCAGTTCTTCTCGTTCTCGAAGAACCAGTCGAAGGTGGCTACCCATTTCCCGGTCGCTCCGTTGCAGAAGTCCGATTCGGAGATTTTTCGGAAACATTCCGCGAGGGTTTCCTTCGCCTTCTCCGTCCCGCCCATCTCCCGGATTCGGAGTTTCACCTTCTCCTTCCTGGCCGGGGAGAGCGACCGGATCTTCGGCACGCTCCGCTTCGCGCTGGAGTTCCATAAGTCCAAAACGAAAGAAAGGTCCGGGGGCGCGGAAACGGGCTTGTCCCGTTTCTTATCTTCGTGGACGTCAGTACACGAAGATTCTTTCTCTTTTTCTTGAGGGGGATTATAGGGGGTAAAGGAAGTAGGGTTGTTAGGGGAGAAACCATTAGGGGGAACAAGGGGGACTTCTTTACGTTTGTTGATAGGTGTGTTGCTCGTTTGTTGATAGGTGTGTTGCTCGGTTTGTTGGACACCTTTGTAACGTGCGAAATCACAGATAGTTATCTTTGTTCCTTGCTTTGTTGCCAGGTGTGTTAGATGTTTGTTGCTCTCTATGTTGGATATGCAAGTTCTTACCTGCTGGACGGAAAGGTGAAGGTCTCGGGCGAGTAAGGACAGCGAGGTCTCCACGACCCCGTTCTCGTCGGCCATGAATAGGACGTTTGCCCAAAACCACAATATCGTAGGGTTGGAAATCCAATCCTCTCTATGCAGTAGTATTTGCGCTCTCCTTTCCATTCTTCCGTTTCAGTTTCTTGGCCAGTAGTCCGGCCTTCCTCGCGTTCTCCCTCTCCCTGATGCTGGA